>NZ_JACJON010000055.1 GCF_014695585.1 Microcoleus sp. FACHB-831
AGCAAGCCCCAGTTAGGTTAGTTGTGTTTACAACATCTCGTCTCATCTCAAACTGGCTCTTAGTTGCACTACCAATAGCCCTATGCGCTTGTACATCATCTGATGCTGTCGTTCCAACTCCAAAAAACGTAATTGAAGCCAAGCCACAATCCTCGCCACCATCCGTAAATAATGCTGATAAACTCAACAGCATTCAAGAAGAACGTTACTCGCTGCTCATTCATCGAGTAGACAAGCGCTTGGAGGTACGCAATAACCAAAGCGTTCCGATTTACAAAGCAACTATCGGTATTGGGAAGGGCGGACTCAAAGACAAACAAAATATGAATGACTTTGTTACTCCCACAGGCGAGATGAGCGTAGACTTGATTCTCTACAAAAAGTCTGAGTACAACCAGATTTCCCAAGATAACGTTAAGCGTTTTGTCAAAGTTACTCAGTATCGCAACTTAGTTAACCCTCAGCAAGGATTAGCTCAGCTATTCAAGAACATGAGTTCTCTTGACTTTGATGGGAACGGTAGCCCAGACGGAGCCTATGGCAATGGCTATATCGGACTCACTTCAACGACAAGCATCACGGGTCCTAAAATGAGTACATTTCAGGGAACGCCCTACTGGTTCTCAATCGCACTTCATGGTACACCCAATCCAGAGAATATTGGTCAAGCTAACTCAGGTGGCTGCATCCATCTCGACTCAAACACATTGCAGCAGTTAATTGAGAAGGGTTGGGTGAAGTTAGGTACCAAAGTAACGGTTGTTGATTAATTCTTACACCTAATCGCCCGCAGGCTGTAAGCCTGGGGCTAAACAAACATAGCCTGCCGACCGAGGCTTTAAAAACTTTGATTTTTCGTAGCCGCGCACCATCCGGACGAAAGTTTGTACGACTTACGCAACTCGTCTCAATTCTTATTCCACCGTTAAAATGCGTAAGTTCTGGTTTGTGTAGCCACAGCCAAAAGGGGTGTCGGCTGCTGGTGCCAGATATCAGTTGTTGACGTTTTGCCCACCTGCCCCTTGAGATCGCACTGCACTCATCTCAATCTCATACTCTGGAATACTTACGGTATTAGAAATTTGTAGCATAATTTAACAATTGCCCAGAGATGAGTCGTACCAGTATTTGAGTAAATTTTGCTCTGATTCACCTTTACTTATTATCTCCCGGCAGACCGAGTTGTAAGGGAAGCAAGCCGATGGATCGATTGAACTTCAATGTAGTCCAGCAGTTCTGGACAATCGCCAAGTCCTATTGGTCTGGGGATGAAAAATGGCAAGCCAGAGGATTACTGCTCGGAGTCGTGCTGTTACTGCTGGCCTATACGGGATTGAGTGTAGTTCTCAACAACAAGCGAGGAGTGCTGATTTCAGCCCTCTCAGCCAAGGATGAATCCCGTTTCTGGGAAACCGTCATCATTTTCATCGCTGTGCTGGTAATCTATGCACCATTGCTCGCAGGCTATACCTATCTGCGCGATCGCCTGAGTTTGCAATGGCGGAAATGGCTGACCCATCGATTCGTGGATAGCTACTTTCGCGATCGCTCGTACTATAATCTGCATATCTCAGGCACCGAAATCGATAACCCAGATCAGCGGATTTCGGAAGATGTTCGCAGTTTTACCCAGGAATCTCTCACCTTTTTGCTGCGGTTGGTGGAGTCGGTGCTGTCAACCATCGCCTTCAGCAGCGTACTTTGGGGTATTTCTAAACCACTGGTGCTTTTTCTGGTGCTGTATGCCTTGATTGGCACTCTGGTGACGACGGTTGTGTTTGGGAAGCCGCTTGTCCGACTGAATTTTGAACAACTGAAGAAGGAAGCCAACTTACGATTTGGTCTGGTGCGAATTCGGGAGAATGCAGAAGCGATCGCGTTTTACCAGGGAGAAGAACGGGAGTCAAACCAAGTCAAGCAGCGGTTTTTCGATGTGTTTGAGAATGTCAAGCGGCTGTTGGTTTGGGAATTGAACTTAAATGTTCTCACCAATGCTTATGAGTTTATCCCGTTTATCTTGCCTGCTTTAGTGGTTGCTCCTGCAATTTTTGCTGGAGAAATGGAAGTAGGTAAGGTTTCTGAAGCGCAAGGTGCTTTTGTGAGAGTCTTTTTCTCGCTGAATGTTGTGGTTGCTCGTTTCCAGCAATTATCCACATTTGGCGCTGGAATTAACCGTCTCTATACCTTTGCAGAATTTTTAGAGCGGACGGAATCGAATCAGGAACAGCCCAAAATTCAAACGGTGGAAGCGGAACGCCTCGCCGTCGAACATCTCAGCCTGCAAACTCCCAACTATAAACGCACATTAGTAGAAGATTTGTCGCTAGAGTTAGCTGCGGGACAAGGACTTTTGGTGATGGGGCCGAGTGGTTGTGGTAAGAGTTCGCTGCTGAGAGCGATCGCGGGACTATGGGATTCTGGTACAGGAACCATTATTCGTCCTGAATCCAACCAGATCCTATTTTTGCCCCAACGTCCCTATATGGTGCTGGGTACTCTGCGCGATCAATTGCTCTATCCCAACACGCACCTTGAGGTTGACGACGAACACTTAAAGCAAGTGCTGGAACAGGTGAATTTAGCAGGTTTAGAGGAAAGATTTGGCGGTTTTGATGCCCAGGAGGATTGGGCAGATGTCCTCTCTTTGGGTGAACAACAACGGCTAACTTTCGCCCGGTTGCTGCTGAACAAACCCAACTACGCCATATTAGATGAAGCAACTAGCGCCCTAGATTTGGATAACGAGGAACGGTTGTATCAACATTTGCAGGCGAAAGGGACTACTTTCTTGAGTGTGGGACATCGCGCTACGTTGGCAAATTATCATCAGTCTTTGCTGGAACTCTCCCAGGATAAGACGTGGCAGATCAAACAACCTGTGACTCTTGTCGAAGAACAACCGGAGTTGTTGGAACTTCCATCGACTACCTGATATTTTAGGGCGATGGGCGGAAACATCCCATTTGTGCAAAAATACCTGGTGATTGAAATAGCCAATTCAATGGAGGCTGGCAAGCACAAGTCCAGCCATAACCCAATTTATGACCATAGACAAATCAAATCTAAGGTTTAAATCCCGTGCAGTTCGCTAAAGTTTAAAAAGATATGAATAGTATTGATGGAGAACCCAAATCCCAAATGATACCGTTGTGGACTAAATCTTTTAGTGCTTTTTGCTTGGGTCTACTTGTGATGTTCGCAGGTAATATCGTTCTGGTTGGTTGTAGTGAACCCGCTAAAAATTCCGAAACTGTAGAAGAATCGGAAAAAGAATCTCAGAACGTTAATAAGGCTGATGATGACGATGACGAGGGCGAAGAGACAAATCGCTCCTCCGAGCAAGATGACGATGAGGAGAAGGATGGAGAAGATAAGGATTAGCAGTGGCGATTCACCTAGCGCGATCGCTTTATAGCCGCAGCCAGCGATTCGCGTGTACTCGGACAACGAATTGCTGGTTCCTTTATTACTCAATATTCTCACCGTAAGGCGTTCTGATTGAAGTATGGCAAAGCAGGAAAATCCTCTCACGGGAGAAGCACTCATTAAGGAAGTTTGTCGGCGGATTCGGGTTGCCCGTAGCTACTGGGATGCTCATAATAACGCTGCTTGTCGGGGAGAACGCGATCGCGCCTTAGCGCTTTACAACACGCTGACGAAAGAACAAAAAGACCAGATTCCGCAGCAGTTGCGGGTGTGGCTTCGCTACCGCAGTGAAAAATACTTTGGCGCACACCGAACGCCGCCCAAGTCGAAACGAAAGTCAAAGTAGGATTGGGGGGAAAGTGCGATCTATTCCTAACCTGGAAGCCGTGCAGCTCCAACAGTTTGAGGGTTGTATGAACGGTTATTGCTCTACAACAGCTATACCAGGAAGTTTTAGCATACAACTCAAGTTTGCAGGTTGTGTAGTTCCATCTGCCTTAAAACGAGTTTTACTTGCAGAGAAAACAATCTGTTTTCTTGCCCTAGTTACACCTACATAAAACACGCTTAATTCTTCTAAGAAATTTTTCTCGTTTCTACTATCTACCGTTAAATTGCAGTTGCTTTTATGGTTACAGGCTCCGCAGAGTCCATTCCAGTTAGGCATAGAGTATTGCTCCATATCTGGCATTAAGACATAATCCCATTCCAATCCTTTTGCCCCATGAATGGTTGATATGATGACATTCTCATTAACATATTCCATATTTTGCTTCAAGGTTCTATTCTCAAAAGTATCCCTTATAAGAATTAATTTATCTTCAGCACTTAAGAATGAGTAATCACTTAAAGCTCTAGACAAAAATACTTCTAGTAAATTCAGCAGTGACTTTATCACTGGACTGCTACTATGTTTAAATGTTTCTGCAATTTTAATGTAAAACTTACTCAAGGTTCCTTTGGAAATCCTAATATCCTTTCTTAATTGCTCGGTGAATTGAGAAGAACACTCTCTATGAAATGATAAATATTCTGAATCATCATCTCCAAAGAGAGCATAAAAATAGGAAATATTCTTCTCCATAAGGACTTCAATAATTTTATTTACGTTTTCTCCTCTTTGTTTTACTAAAATCGCAACCTTGCACAGTTGACGATCTTCGGAAGAGATCAAAGAAATTATCTTTTGTGCAATTTTCTCCGATTCTTCTAGTTGATTATTGACAGATATAAATGGAACTTCTGCCTTTATTTGAATAGCTGGAGCATCAGGCTTTTCTGCATTTAGTCTGATATTTTTATCCAGTTGAAGCATCTGTGGATTAGACATAAATCTATAGTTCTTTTCCAGTGCTATCCGATCCATAGATAAGAGTTGTTCTGCCTCAAGCATTAAATTGGGTATAGCACCTATAAAACCATATATTCTTTGCAAGGAATCTCCTATAAAAACCAATTGAGATCTATCAGCTACTAGCTTCTTCAATAAAGCCCAACTTAAAACATTTGTATCCTGAAACTCATCCACAATAATCATGGGGAAATAACCCTGATAGAAGTGAAGCACTTCACTATAGTCCTGAAATAGCCTTAAAGTAAGCGCAAGGATTCCATTAAAACTTATATAATCCTTATCAAGAAAGCTTTCTATGATTCCATCTGTGTATCGATTGAAGAATTTTAATACATGTTGTTTGTCTACACTCTTAACAGCATCACTATATTCGGTAAAGATTGAAGCTTTATCATAAGATATATCTAGCAGTGCAGTTATTTCTTGGCTTTCCGAATCATCTACAGATTTCAGTATCTCTATATTAGATAGATTAGAATGTAGCAAATAACCATATTTTTTTAGGATATGCCTACAAAAACCATGATAATTTGAGACAAATAATCTTTCATTTACCCTAAATTGATTTGAATTGATAGGCTGAATTAGGTGAGGCAAATGTTCAGAAAGCTCTTTTTTAATTTTATATGCTGCATTAACACTAAATGTTAGCGTAAGTATTTTCTTAGGATGAGCAATTTGTCCAGTAGCTAACAGATAAGCTACCTTACTGATCATAGTTTTCGTCTTCCCGTAGCCAGCAGGAGCTTCAACAATAAGTCTCTTAGACTCCGAGAAGATAACCTCAAGCTGCTTTTCATCGTCAGAGTGTAGAGTTCTAAGCTTCTCTAATAATTGATGCTGTTCTGATTCACTTAGCATTGGTCGATAATTCAACTGCTTTTTGAATTAAATCTTTATACACTTGAGGAATTTCAGTAACGTATTTACTTAAATCTCTTCCACGAAGAAGACTTTTATTGCTTCTCAAATTCTTAAGAATAGTCTCTTTTAAGAGACGCTTTAGTTCTTGGTTTTTCTCTGGGGATAAAGAAGCTAACTGAGGATGAATTAGGTTGTGAGGATCGAGAGTAAGACTGAGGCTCTTAGCCTGTTCAATGAAAAAGTTAGCCTTTTTACTATCCGGAAATTCTTCCTCTAAATATTTTGCGTAATCTACGATATTGAAGCTATCATACATATCTTCTTCAAAATCCTTTCCTTGAGTGAAAAACAAATTTGGAGTACCATCATATTTGTTCTTCTGATCAGCATCCATTAACCCTATATTTTGAATACCAAACTCATTTAGCAATTTCATTAAAGGTGGAATCGAATCAGCACTTCCTGCTTGAACGGCGCTAACTCCTAATTCATCTAAATCAACATTTATTTGCTCACAAAGAATAGGGAAAGCGCCAAGTTCACTATCGCCTTCTACCAAAATTACTACTTTTGAAAAAAACGCTTCTTTAACATAAGGCAGATTCTTAAGTAACTGTTTTTCAGTAGCTGTATCTAGGTTTATATCAAACCCATTTTTGACAACAAGACAGCCGTTATCATCCTTATATATTCTTAGAAACTGTCTATAGTCATTTAGTAAAATGTTAGGCGAATGTGAAACAACTATCATTTGTCCAAGCAATCTATTTATTTGAAATATGTCTGCTAGAAGAGATCTAAAATCTGGCTCATCGTTATTTACTACCCGCAGAAAATATTTGATTAAACTTCTCTGAGCATAAGGATGCAAGTGAATCTCCGGTTCATCCAACCCTATTAGGACTGGAATGCACTTTTCTTTTTCTGCACTTGAGCTATCTTCGACAATACATCTATCTAAACGCTGCTTGCTAAGGCTTAGTAACCTTTCGAGAATTGACAAGGTGATAATTATTGAGAATTGTACACCATAACCTAATTTTTCCAAGGTTCGCTTATTATCATCCGCTAATAATATGAGCTTTGCCAATAAGTTCTCTTTATTCTCTTCCCTAACAGCTTGCACAGAAAAATCTTTAAACGATTTAATTTTTTGTAAAGATTGGTTGACTTCGATTAGAAATTCATCAACTTTTTCAGTGATTACAAAATCAGAGTCCTGCAAACAGCCATTTTGTAGATACTTGACTATAATATGATTCAGGAATTTTCCAACACCTCTATTATTAGAAAAGCTTAGTTCAGATGATGGATTTCTTAGTGAGTCATAATTTATGTAATTGACACATCTTACTCTGCTACTATGAATAACTGTTTTTGTTTCTTGATGTTCAAACTTAATTATTTCATCAGGAGATTCTTGAATAGCTACTATATTTATTTGCTCTCTGTTGTTAGGATCAAATAAATCATCAAAAAAACCTTGCTCAATATCCGAAACTCCCAAGGAAAAACTAATTTGAATTTGATTATCTAGATCAAAAAAATCTGATTCAACAAAATTATTTTTATTAAAAATTATATTTAATAAATCGAGTAAATTTGATTTACCTAAATTATTTTCCCCAATAATGAAGTTTGTTGTAGGATGAAACTTTATTTTCACCCCATCTAAGTTCCGATAGTTCTTGATATCAAGCGTAGAAATCCTCATAAGGCTTAGGCACTGTGCAAATTACCGTATATTCTAGCTTCAAAAACAGGCTATCGCAGCCTCACCCCCAAAAGGAAGTGAGGCAAACCGCCCAACTTACAAGCCATTCTAAAAGAAAGCGATCGCAAACGAAGCCTCATCCATTCATGCCTCTATCTTGGGTGAAGTGTTGCCAAGCCAAGGGAAACAGAATCATCCATCGAGAGTCATTAGTAAGTAGTTAATCACTACTACCTTTGCCTTGAGTATGAAGAAAACAACTGCCTTAACAGTGACAGTCCTCGCGATCGCTACACTTGTGGGGACATCTGTGGCAAAATCGGCTGGCTTCTTCGCTCAAGCACCAACCCCTGCCGTGGCTCAAGCTAAACCATCTTGGGAAAACTCCAAGCTAGTTCACAAGTTGCCCACTGTCGCGAACTATGCCAAGTTTAGCTCTAATGGGCTTCTACTCGTGTGTAATGGTGAACAGGGTAAAGCCATTCAGTTGTGGGATGTAAGGAAAGGGGAATTACTCTCATCTATCAAAGCCGACGATACCACTACCACTTCCTTTGGAGATGTTGCCATCAGCCCTGATGGACAGTTTGTTGCCAGCATCATCTACTCGCAAATTGATAAATCAATAGGGGTTGGTCTGTGGAATAGAAAAACCGGAGAAGCGATCTGGAAAAAACCAATTTTTACCAATAGCGCCGAGTTTCGCTCCCCTAAGGATTCTGGGGAAAATTTCCCGGCTAGCATTGTTTCCAGCTTGGAATTTAGCCCAAACGGACGATTTATTGCCAGTAGCGCCCGAAAATATTTTGGTTCCGAAAATCCGCAGATTCAGCTATGGGATGTAGCAACCGGCGAAAAGCGTTTTGTACTCAGGAGTAATATCAAATCTTTACGAAGGATGAGTTTTAGCCCTGATAGCCAAGTGTTAGCCAGCCTCGGTTCCAATGAATCTATCCTCAAGGGAGGAACTTATCACTGGCAAGGCTTGATTCAACTTTGGAATCCTAACACAGGTCAACTCCTCCATACCCTAAAAGAAAAAAATGAGTTAATTCCCAAGAGCATAGCCTTTAGCCCGGATGGTCGAACGTTAACCAGTCTGTCAAAAGACGCGATATATGAAGCTCACCTCCGCACTTGGGACGTGAACACGGGTGGAACTGTGCGTACTGTTCCGGCTTCGGTAGACAGAACGGATGACCAGTTATCACTCAGTCCTGATGCTAAAACCTATCTGGTAGCTGGTCAGGTAGCTGGTTCACGTATTATTAATGCCGAAATTCGCAAGGAATGGCCTCTTGGTGGTTTTGATGTGAGTAGTGGTGCTAGTACCGGATTATTTAGCCCAGATGGTCAGATGTTGGCTGTTCCAACGGTAGCAGGAATTCCGATTTGGCAAGCTGGTAATTAGTAATTGGGGTTTTGTTGAAAGAGTAATGAACTAACCTTGAACAGGAACTGTTCGATATTTCCAATAGTGGAGCAGCAAACGGAGGGAACACTTCAACATCGACGGCTGACGCAGGAGTAGCACTTTCGTTTTACGGTGCAGCTGTGCCAGGTAATGCCCCTTTCTAGATTGCGATCGCTTCCATCTGCTGAAAATTTTCTTTGAGCATTTGGGCGATCGCTAAGCGATCGCTACAAAACCTTATGCACTAAGTTTGTCTTGGTGAAGGGGAACCTGTGCAGGCGATCGCTTTCGCTTGGATACTGGTTATCTTATCGTAATAGAGCCAAGGCAAATTCAACAGGAACCGAATTGATAAAAACTGCCATGCAGGGTAAACTGTTTGAGCCGAAAACACCCCTCCGATGCAAATTGTGGGAGATTCGCCTTGACTGGGGTGGGAAGAAGTAGAAGAAGTGAGTGAGCGTTGAAATCAACGCGATCGCACCATTGAATAAAATGCACCTATATTGATTCTGGGAAAGCAGCCAGCCATGACTCAAGCCTTACCCAAAGCGATCGCATTTGAAGACTTTCTAGAGTGGAAGCCCGAAATTGGACGCTATGAACTGCATGACGGGGTGATTCAAATTTTTAAGATTGGAGTGGTGAGTGAACAGCAACAACAAAATGAAAGCTGAGGAAACAGAAGTTTTTGTATTTCCAGCATCTTTTGCTCAGCAGCGATTGTGGTTTCTCGACCAACTCTTCCCAGGCAATACCTTTTACAATGTAGCCGCTGCACTTCGCCTAAAAGGTTCGCTCAACACTTCGGCGCTGGAAGAGACGTTCAACGAAATTGTGCGTCGCCATGAAGCTTTGCGTACTACTTTTAGGATGCTTAATGGGCAACCCGTCCAGGTAATTGCTCCCAGCTTAACCATACCCCTGCCAGTAGTAGATTTGCAATCGCTACCAGCAACCGAACGGGAAGCGGAGACTCAACGAATAGCTACTCAGGAGCGATCGCGTCCTTTCGATTTATCTCACGACTCGTTACTGCGAGTGATGCTGCTACAGCTAGGCTCCTCAGAACACGTACTTTTGCTGAATCTGCACCACATTATCTGTGATGGTTGGTCGATTGGGGTGCTAATTCGGGAACTAGGAATACTGTATGCAGCCTTTGCAAATAAAGAGCGATCGCCCTTGCCAGAACTGCCGATTCAATATGCAGACTTTGCCGACTGGCAGCGCGAATGGCTACAGGGTGAGGTTCTGGAGTCTCAGTTAGCCTACTGGAAGCAGCAGCTGGACAATATCCCCTCACTGAATTTGCCTACTGACAAACCTCGCCCAGCTACTCCAACCTACCGAGGCGCGACGCAATTTCTAGAGTTACCGAAAAGCCTGAGTGAGGAATTAGAGGCACTTTCGCAGCGCCAAGGCGTGACTGTGTTCATGACTCTCTTGGCGGCATTTCAAATCTTACTCTATCGCTACACTCAGCAATCAGATATTCTTGTCGGCTCACCAATTGCTAACCGCAACCGTCGCGAAATTGAGGGATTAATTGGTTTTTTTGTCAATAGTTTGGTGCTGCGTACTAATTTATCAGGCAATCCAACATTTCTAGAATTGCTGAGCAGAGTACGGGAGGTTACGCTAGGAGCTTATGCCCATCAAGACTTACCCTTTGAGAAGCTAGTAGAGGAACTGCATCCAGAGCGAAACCTGAGCCAACATCCCTTGTTCCAAGTTGCGTTTAGTCTGCAAAATACTCCCATTGAGGCGTTAGAATTGCCAGGTTTAACGCTCTCGCAGTTGGAGTTTGACAGCCCAAGCGCCAAGTTCGATCTAGAGTTTCACTTGTGGGAATCGCCGGAAAGTTTTAAAGGGCAAGTAATATACAGCACTGATTTATTTGATGATGCTACCATTACTCGGATGCTGGGACATTACCAAACGCTGCTGGAAAGTATTGTTGCAAATCCACAAAAGCGCCTTGGTGAATTAACAATCTTGACGAATGCAGAGCAGAAACAACTATTAATATTTAGCCACAATCAATCTACAACCCAAAATTTACCATCCAAAATAGAGGATTGTTTCCATCAGTTATTTGAAGCGCAGGTAGAGCAAAGCCCGGATGCGATCGCGCTCATTTTTCAAAATCAGCAATTAACCTACCGCGAATTGAATATCAGAGCCAATCAACTTGCACACCACCTGCAACAACTGGGTGTAGTTCCAGACGTTTTAGTGGGCATTTGTGTAGAACGTTCTGTAGATATGATAGTGGGACTATTGGGCATCCTCAAAGCAGGTGGAGCATACCTACCTTTAGATCCAAGCTATCCGCAAGAACGTCTTAATTTCATGCTGGAAGACGCTCAAATATCCATCTTATTAACGCAATCTATATTAGCTCCCCTTTGGAAAGACTGTTGGGGGGAGCGCCAACACGGTTTGTCTGTAGTTTGTTTGGATACGGACTGGGATGAGATCGCTTACCATCCCCAACACAACCCAACCAGTAACGTAACACTTGATAATCTAGCTTATGTCATCTACACCTCTGGCTCAACCGGAAAACCAAAAGGTGTTTTAGTACAGCACAGAGGAGTGTCTAACTTAGCAGAAGCTCAGATCGAAGTTTTCAAGTTACAGCCAAGCGATCGCATCTTACAATTTGCATCCTTGAGTTTTGATGCCTCAATCTTTGAAATTATCATGGCATTGCGAATAGGAGCAACACTTTACATAGCTAAAAAAGAATCTCTTTTGCCTGGACAAGCTTTAATAAAGCTATGCAAAGACAATAATATTACTTGCATCACCCTTCCGCCTGCTGTACTTGCGGTATTACCAAAAGAAGAACTTCCCGCACTGCATACTATAATTTGTGCAGGTGAATCTTGTTCTAAAGATATTGTCAACAAATGGGCTTCTGATCACAGATTTTTTAACGCTTATGGGCCAACTGAAGCAACTGTTTGGGCTACGATTGCAGAAATTAATGACAATAGCGAAAAGCCGCCCATCGGTCGCCCAATTGCTAATACTCAAATTTATATATTAGATAGATATTTACAGCCAGTACCTATCGGTATTAGTGGCGAATTGTACATCAGCGGTGATGGACTAGCACGCGGCTATCTAAACCGTCCGGAATTAACTGCTGAACGGTTTATTCCTAACCCTTTTATAAAGGCAGTAAAAATAGAAAATGAAGCACAAATACAGGTAAATTCTTCTTTCTACCCCCTTAAAGAGGAGAGTAGAACCGAGCGTCTTTATAAAACAGGTGACTTAGCGACGTTTAAACCAGATGGAAACATTGAGTTTTTAGGACGCATTGACGAACAGGTTAAAATTCGCGGTTTTCGCATCGAATTAGGAGAAAGTGAGGCGGTTCTGAGGCAGTACCCAGCAGTTAAAGAAGCGGTGGTAATTGTGCGTGAAGATAGACCTGATGATAAGCGTTTAGTAGCTTATATTGTACCGCAGCAAAATCAGGCGTTAACCACCATTGAAATTCGCGATTTCCTGAAGAAGAAGTTACCAGATTACATGGTACCTTCATTTTTTGTATTGATAGATTCTCTACCGCTGACTGTTAATGGAAAAGTAGCTCGTCTAGCATTACCTACACCATTCAATTTAAAATCTGAAATCTCGAATTTAACCTTACACGTTGCTCCTCGTACTTCTACAGAATCAACTTTAGCAAAAATTTGGGCTGAAGTTCTTAACATTGAGCGTGTAGGTATTGGCGATAACTTCTTTGACTTGGGTGGAAATTCCCTGCTGGCTATACGCCTCATGGATGAGGTATACAAGCAGTTTAAGCGCGAGTTACCGCTGTCTACCCTCTTCTTAAATCCGACAGTTGAAAGTTTAGCAAGCACTTTATTTGTAGAAAATAATTCTCGGTCTTGGTCGCCTTTAGTTGCAATTCAACCTAAAGGTTCAAATCCACCTTTTTTCTGCGTACATCCTATTTTTGGTGTAGTTTTCCCTTATTACGAATTAGCGTATCATTTGGGCAAAAATCAGCCTTTTTATGGGTTACAACCGCGAGGTATTGATGGAGAACAGCCCCCAATAACTCGCATTGAGGATATGGCAGCTTATTATATTGAAGCGTTGCGCGTGGTGCAGCCAAAAGGCCCTTATTTTTTAGGAGGGTGGTCTTTTGGAGGTTTGGTTGCTTTTGAAATGGCTCAACAATTGCAAAAATCCGGGCATGAAGTGGGTCTAGTTGCTATGCTTGATACTTTAGCACCAGGTTCGGATAATCAACCTTCTTTTAAAGATGGTTTCAGGTTTCTTTTTACCATAGCAACGCGATATATATGGTCATTTATTATAGATTATTTTTATTTACTTACTGATAGTAAAAACAACTCTCAGAGTTTTATATCTCATTTTCCTATTTTAAATAAATTGGTTCTGCTGCTGGAGAAAAATCTGTTTTGGCGCTCGATATTGGGCGAGGAGGCTATAGCTAATCTCATGTCTCAGGAGTCTAGGTCGCAGATTTTAAGAGAGTTAACAATTCAACCTATGCTTCGCGTTTTCCATGCTAACAGCGAAGCAACTCTCAACTATAGTCCACAAGTCTACCCGAACCGAATTACTCTTTTTAAGACTAGCGTTCAGTTAAAAACGGAGCAAGATACAAGTATGGGCTGGAGCAATCTAGCTGTTGGAGGGGTGGAAATTCATAATATTCCTGGCAATCATCTAACTATGCTAAAAAAACCTCATGTTCAGGTTCTCTGTGAACAGCTAAAAGCTTGTATTGAGAAGGTATAAGGTGTAGGCTTTTGATTTTTGGCGTAGCACAGTCAGAGGATGATACCGGGAGGTACGGGGATAGTTTTATACTTTAGGTAATGTAAGAAGCGAATTGATAATTTCAGCATCTCTTGCGGCTTGGAATAGCAAAGTATCTTTCCTTTATAGTTGAGCCAAATAATGTCTTAGTTCACATTCCGCACCCTCAAGTGTCATATGTCGAAATGAGGATGCGGAATGGGGATAAAAATAGTCTTCGGAAAGGCATTTTGTCAATAAATATGAGTTTTTGATAATAAAATTTACGCATATAGTGTGAAGTTACTGTGAAGGGAACCCCATAAACACTAGATGTATAATTCATTAGATTATATGCTGCCCTGTATCTACCATGAATGCCGCCTACAATGCCCCAAAACTAACGCCTACGATTCCCCCCAAGGTAACTCCCCGATTTGAAGGACTTCAGTTCAGATTAAGATTACCTGTAGCGGGCGAAAATAAGGGTAGCTACTCCACCGAGGGAAATCCACCGCGAAAGGGATGTCCCCGAATGCCACCATCTATTCAGCTGCGACAGTATCAGCGGGAAGCTGTTGCTAATTGGTTTGCCAACAAAGGGCGTGGTACGCTGAAGATGGCGACTGGTAGCGGCAAGACTATTGCGGCATTAGCGATCGCAACTGAACTGTATCAACAAATCGGCTTGCAAGTGTTGCTGATAGTCTGCCCATATCGGCATTTGGTGACGCAATGGGCGCGAGAATGCGAGAAATTTGGATTAGAACCAGTCTTAGCTTTTGAGAATGTCCGCAACTGGCAAAGTCAGCTATCGACGCAACTTTACAACTTGCGTTCTGGCAACCAACATTTTCTCACAGTCATTACTACAAATTCCACGCTTATCGGTGAGGGGTTGCAGTCCCAATTAAAGTATTTTCCCCCAAAAACTTTAATTGTGGGAGACGAAGCCCATAACCTCGGCGCACGACGTTTAGAGGAAAGTTTGCCTTCTAGTATTGGGTTGCGCTTAGGACTTTCGGCAACACCAGAACGCTATTTTGATGATGCAGGTACGCAATCTTTATTTGATTACTTTGGCACAGTTATAAAACCAGAATTTACCCTGAAAGATGCAATTCAACAGGGGGCGCTGGTACATTATCTTTATTATCCCATACTTGTAGAACTAACAGAAGCGGAAGCGCGTACTTATACCAAACTAAGTGCCAGTATTGGCAGACATCTTCTGTTTAAACAACGGGATAATATTGCGGCAAATTTTGAAGACAATGAAGAATTGAAGCCGTTGTTGATGAAGCGGGCGAGATTAATTGGTGCTGCTGCTAATAAGTTAGAAGCTTTGCGCGAGTTAATGAGTCAACGCCTGGATACTTCCCACACCTTATTTTATTGCGGCGATGGTTCCGTACATAGCGATTTCGCTAACTCGAATAATTTCGTTTCACGCCAATTCAAAGCTGTTGTTAAAATTCTGGGAGAAGAACTGGGTTATCGCGTTAATACCTACACTGCCGAAACACCTTTGTCAGAAAGAGAGAATTTGCGGCGACAATTTGAAAATGGCGAATTACAGGGTTTGGTTGCTATTCGTTGTTTAGATGAAGGTGTCGATATTCCAGCAATTCAAAACGCGGTAATTTTGGCGAGTAGTAGCAATCCGCGCCAATTTATTCAGCGTCGAGGGCGAATTTTGCGCCCTCATCCAGGCAAGGAACGTGCTACTCTATTTGACACAATTGTACTGCCTCCAACTTTAGATAGAGACACTTTTGAAGTAGAGAGAAATTTGCTGCGGAAGGAGTTGCGGCGCTTTGTAGAATTTGCCGATTTAGCTGACAATGCAGGAGAAGCCAGAATGAAATTGTTAGCTTTGCAAAAGCGCTATGAATTGTTGGATTTGTAAATTATCTAAGAAAGGAGAAACCAACCGATCCAAGCGCCGAGAACGCAGAGAAAGAGAGGAGATTATTGTGCTTCTGGTTTCTTTTCTCTTCTCCCCTCTTTTCTTTGCGCTCTATAGCGCTAACGCGCATGGCTTCGCTAGTGCGTCTTTGCGGTTCATTGCTCTTAGCACTTTATGCTTTTATAAATTTAAGCTAAAATTAAGTAACCTTTCAGGGTGGCATGAAAATGACAAACGAACCGAATATAAATGATGTGCAAGAGCCAATAAAGTCAGCTTCACCAGAAGTGCAACAAATTATTGAACGAGTGTGCCAGCTAGAAAAAGGTAGGCTAGACAAGAAAAGTCTCGGACATATTAATAATGATATTTTAGCAATTGTAAAGGAAGTGGTGAAATGAAGCTTACTTCAATCAAACTTTGCAACTTTCGCTCCTTCTATGGCAAGACACCAGAGATTTTGTTGGCTAGTGGAGATGTTCGGAATACTACTATTATTCATGGCAACAACGGCGCAGGAAAAACCAGTTTATTAAATGCGTTTTCTTGGGTGCTGTACGAGAAATTTAGCGCGGCTTTTGCATCAGTTGAGCAGTTAGTGAATAAGAGAGCGATCGCAGAAGCGAAATCGGGCGAAGCTGTCGAATGCTGGGTAAAAATTGGCTGGGAACATGACAGTAGACGCTATCAAGCTCAACGCCTCTGCCGTGTTTATAAAAATGAAACTGACTTTGAGGCTGGCAAAAGTCAATTACTGATGTATGTAGCTGGAGATGATGGGCGCTGGTTACTGCCGCGAGAACATCCAGAAGATATAATTAATCAAATTTTACCAGGTAGTTTGCATCAGTATTTTTTCTTTGACGGAGAGCGAATTGAACAAATAGTTCGCTCTGATAAAAAAGCCGAAATTGCCGAGGCTACTAAAAAGCTTCTGGGTGTGGAAGTGTTAAATAACTCTATTAAGCATCTGAAAGAAGCTGAGAAAACTCTCAGAAGTGAGTTAGAAGCGATTGGCGACTCCGAAACCAAACAACTGTTAAAACAGCAACAAAATCTCGAAAAGGA
Source organism: Microcoleus sp. FACHB-831 (assembly GCF_014695585.1). Taxonomy (NCBI): domain Bacteria; kingdom Bacillati; phylum Cyanobacteriota; class Cyanophyceae; order Oscillatoriales; family Microcoleaceae; genus Microcoleus; species Microcoleus sp. FACHB-831. Next base: position 16,547 of record NZ_JACJON010000055.1, read on the forward strand.
AAGCGAACAACTCGCCCAGCGTCAGCATGAAATAATCCAAGAATTGTCAAACCAACAAACCTTAAAAAAAGAAACCAGTCACCGTTTGCGCGAACTTAGTGCAGCTAAACAGTTACAAGAAAGACGGCAAGAATTAGAAAATCTGAAAGCATCTAACCTAGAAAACCTTAAAAGAAGCAAGGAAGCACTGAAAAAAGCAATTTCTACGCGGGGTTATACGGTATTGCTATCGGAAACCACCGCTCAATTTCGGACAATTGTGGATGATTTGAAGCAGCGAGGCGAGTTGACGACTGGAATTTCGCGAGAATTTGTTAAAGATTTACTGAACTCTAAGCGCTGTATTTGTGGTGGAGAATTGCACGATGGAAATCATGCTCATGCAAATGTGAGCGGTTGGCTAGATAAAGCGGGAATTGCCGCTGTAGAAGAAACAGCAATTCGCATGATAGCTCAGGTAGATGAAATTGATAAGCAAGCTCCGGCTTTTTGGGAAGAAATTGACAGAGAGCAAGCTAATATTAGTAGATTTAGACAAGATATTTCTCAGATAGAAGCGGAATTAGATAAAATTCAAGAAAAGTTGAGGAAAGATCCAAGTGATGATATTCGCAACCTACAAAAACGGTTGGATGAAATTGAATCCAGAATTTTAGAGCTAACGCTAGATCAAGGAGCAAATCAGCAGCAAGTTATAAATTTAAAAGCTGAAATTGAAGACTTAGGCAAACAAATTGCTAAACATAAAATGAATGAGGAAAAGCAAGCATTAGCTCAGCGACGCATTGCTGCAACTCAAGAGGCAATTGAACGTTTAACGAAAGTGAAGATATTGCAAGAACAACAGTTTCGCTTAGAGTTAGAGAAAAGAGTACAACAAATATTTACGGACATTTCTTTTACGCCTTACATCCCCAGAATTAGCGAAAAATACGAGCTGACTCTAGTGGAAAACACCGCAGGTTTAGAGGCTCCTGTTGCAGCTTCTACGGGCGAAAATCAAATTCTCAGTCTATCGTTTATCGGTAGCATTATTGACAGGGTGCGAGAATGGAGCCAAAACAAAATGCTGATGGTTCCAGACAGCAACACCTTCCCGATTGTGATGGATTCTCCGTTTGGCAGTTTGGATGAAATTTATCGGCGACAAATTGCTAAGATAATTCCAAAATTAGCAAATCAATTGGTAGTTTTGGTGACTAAAACTCAGTGGCGGGGTGAAGTTGCTGAAGAAATAGCCGATAGAATAGGTAGAGAGTATGTATTGATTTATTATTCTTCTAAACCTGACTGCGAACAAGATTCAATTGAGATAAATGGAAATATATATTCTTTGGTGCGGCAAAGTCCGAATGAGTTTGAATATACGGAAATTGTAGAGGTCGATTATGGTTTCTAGTTCAGCGCCTAATGTGCAGGATTTGGTAACGGATACCTGGGTAAAAGCCAGTTGGGATGAGTTTTTAGCATTTGCTAATAGCCCAAATTATGAAAAGGGAAGGTTCTATTACCATAAAGGATACATGAGGATTGAAATGGCAGCAGTAGGGCCTCGACACGGACATCACAATTCAATTGTTTCGTACATTATTCTTCTTTATGCAACTATTGAAAATATTCCGATTGTTGTCTTTACCAATACCAGTTTTAGGAAAGCAGGTTTAGATGAATTTCAACCTGACTTGGCTTTCTGCATCGGTTCGGAGTTGAATATACCTCCTGAAACTAATTCACCTGTTGATTTGAATGAGTACAATCCCCCTACGTTGGCGGTAGAAATCGGTGCATCTACTATTAGTGATGATTTGGGGCGAAAGCGGTTATTATACGAACGTTCGGGAGTAGGGGAATATTGGGTTGTTGATGCTAATTTAAGGGATGCGATCGCATTCTCTATCTCTCAAGGACGCAGTGGTGAAATACACGAGTCGCTAGTATTACCAGGATTAGAAATAGCTTTAGTTAAAGAAGCACTGCAACGGAGTCAAACAGAGGATGATGGGGCAATTACTCGCTGGTTACTCCAAAGATTTAGCAAGAGTTAAAACAGCGCGATCGCATTCCTTCCCTCGTTATCAGGTTGAAGTAAGGGAACGAGAAAGCGTAAAAATACTTCTTTTATTTTAGTTGACATAAAAACATTTTCATGAGTAAGAGTCTCAAAGTCCTGACACATCCTTTCGTTGGTTCCCTGTTTTTTGCTTCCCTATTGATCGCAACCCCCAATCAAGCCGCCTTTAGTGACATTAACAGCCATTGGGCGAAAGAATGTATCAGCCAGATGGCACCGCGAAAGCTAGTCAGTGGCTACCCAGATGGCACTTTTCGCCCCAACGCTACTATCACTCGCGCTGAATTTGCCGTGTTGATGCTGAATGCTTTTCCCGATGCACCAATAAAGCGCAATGGCACGAGTTTTAAAGATGTGCCTACGAGTTACTGGGCGCATAAGGCAATTCAAGATGCTTACAGACGAGGCTTTTTTTCCGGCTATCCAGGCGGAGTTTTTCAACCCAACCAAGCTATCCCGCGATCGCAAGCTGTAGGCGTTGTGGCTGGTGCTAAAAATTATAGTATCCCGGAAAATCCGACTCAAACTCTTGGGCAGTATTTTAACGATGCGACACAGATTCCAGAATATGCCAAGAATGCGATCGCATCCGCCGCAGTTAACAGCATCGTCGTCAACTATCCTAACGTCAAACAGCTAAAACCCAATCAAACTGCCACTCGTGGGGAAGTCGCAGCGTTGATGTGTCGGGCGTTAAATATATATGCTGTACCGCCACAATACATCGCCGGGGTGGAAGTGCAACCGATGGAAGTGCGGACTTTACCGGGAAAACTCGATACCGTTCCCACGTTTAATAGTAATAGCCCCGAACTTGTGACAACTGAAGGTATTTTGCTTTCTACCTTTCCCCCAACTGGTAAACAAGTACCCCAAGCACATTTAAACTTTCCCTTTCAAGGGCGATTTGATATATTTTCTCACCACATCGCCAGATCGGAAACTCAAAATAGCACTTTATATCAAGGCATGATTGTCCACAATCCAGGCGATCAACCCGCCACTGTGGAAGTGTTGCAAGCTGCTAGTTATCTCTCTACTCCAGAAGCGCCTTTTATAGCTTTACCCGACATCGTAGAAAATACCAACGGAACAGTCTATTCTGGCCCTGGCAGTCGTACTATGAATGATGTGTTGCGGGGAGTTAGACAGTCGAATTTTCCCGAAAAGTTGGTAATACCGCCTGGACAATCGGTAATGTTGATGAATCGGGCAATTCCAGTGCAGGCTCCTTCATCAAATGGTCGCTCGACGATGATGCGATTGTCCAGCGATCGCGCTGTCTATGTCGCCAACTTAGCCAAGAATTCCAGTCGTCCGCCCACGTTAGCAGAGTGGCAAAAGTTACTCGATACAGGCAGTTTAGCAGGAAAGCGCGATCCAGTTCCCACGCCTTTAGATCCTCCCAGAGAACCAACCATTTTCAGTCGCGTGGCGGGTGTCTCTCAAGGGGCGCAGTGGCAGGCTCAAATTACTGATAATAATAGTTCGGATTTGAGCATTCCTCCACCAGGAAAAGCAATTTCTTATCCTTTAGGTACTCTACATTTAATTACCCTTGGTACTGGGCAAATTCAAAGCGCTCCGATATTAGCTAGATATTCGGATACGGCCTACTTTGCCCATAGTAACTATGGAGTGGAATACAATCTTAGTTTACCACTGAATAACTCTACAAATCAACCCCAAACTGTTACTATATCGGTACAAACACCGTTGAAAGATGAAGGTGGTACAGACAGACTTTTGTTCTTAAATCCACGAGTTAATCAAGTGTTTTTTCGAGGTACAGTTAGGGTAAGTTATACTGACGATAATAAAGTTGAAAAAACGCGCTACGTTCATCTGGTACAGCGACGCGGACAACCTGGTGAACCGCTAGTAACGCTGAAGATGCCACCAGGCGAAAAAAGGCAAGTACGGGTAGACTTTCTTTATCCCCCAGATTCTACTCCGCCGCAGGTTTTGACTGTGAAAACGGCAGGATGATTCAAATGCGATCGCATCCTCAAAAACTTCTGACACATTTGTTATAAAGGTTTAAATACGGCTTGGGGATAGCGATCGCGTAATCTGGGAGAGTGCGATCGCGTGTTTTGGGGAGAGTGCGATCGCTTCCAGCTTTCAGTTAAGATGTCAAAAAACCATATATTTATAAAATGGCTGAAACGGGCAGAATTAGAGTTGCTAAAGATAAAGCAGATTTAGTGAAGGCTTTAACATCGGCAGATGGTGCAACAGGCCCTTTCCAAACCTATGCTGATGTAATCGTGTTTGCAGCAGCTTTAGGTGCAAAGCATAAAAAGCGTGTACCTTTAGGGGAAATTTCTAAAAGAGAACCTTCTCCCATTAGGTTAGAGTATTTTGCAACAATGGGTCATGATTGGGTAATCAAATTATTAGGCATTACTGAAACTCAAGATATAAAAATTTTATCCCTTAATGAAGAAGAATATGAAGCTAAACGCAATCATATCTTTGAAGAGTACGCTAATGGTGGACTAGAGCTCCTGCAAAATGAGTTGCGCGGATCAGTAGATTATTCAGAGCGAATTTTATTATTTTTAAGTTATGAACGAACGTACAAAGAGCAGCAAGACGAGGAATTTGACTTGAGCAAGTTTTTGTCTTGAACTAATCTTTGAAATCGTTGGGTCATTACCCTTCTGTTATAGGTAAATTTAAATCTTCGTTCCAAGGCCTTCTTAGCCTGCAATTGTCTGCTAACGTTGACAAATCTTCTTTTATTTGTTTTCTCACATTAGCACTATCTTGAAGCTTAATAGTCCATTCTGCTTTCCAAAACTCTTGAGGAAGTAATTTAACAATATGTAAAACCTGTGTTTCTAATTGTTCAGAATTAAAAATATCTACAAGGCTTAATTCCCATGCAAACTTCAAACGATCAGTAATGAACTCATTCAAGGCATTGATATTTACTTTCTTCATGAATGTGTTTTCTTTACCCCATAATTCTGTATAGTTGTCTTTTATAACTCGCCATATAGCACAAAAAATCTCAACTAAAGAATCTTCATCCTCATCCAAAAATGTAAACATTGCTCTTAAATATTTTATAGATTGTTCTATTGCTGCAATTTCAACTAATTGATTACCCTCTTTATTGTATGGCCACTTAAGTAAATTTTGAAAAGGGCTTATATCTAGATCATTGACATCTCGGAGTGTAGGTGATGTATTTCCATATTTTACGCCTGCTTTTAAAAGGCGATTTTGAAGTTCTTCTTCATTTAAATTAGCAATTATAGCCTTAACATTATTTGTAGGAACTCTTACAGCTTTATTATTTATCACTATGAACTGAAATGCCTGTTCTTCTATACTAGCATTGACCAAGCTCACAACAAGTATAGGTAAATCTTCAGAATCAAACTCTGACAAACCATAGAGGCGATGTTGTCCATCTACTACATATGCACAATAGTCATTTCCAGAAGTATTAAAGGAGAACTCAAGTGTTCCCCATTCCATCTGTTGTTCACAACCATTATGAAAGTTAGCTTCAGAAAGACATCCAGATAACTTTTCTTCTAAAGAAGAAAATTTTGCTTTGTCAGGCTCAAATGCCAAAAGAATATTATTAGGAATGGTATTATTGAAGCCAGATTTTACAAATCTAGTTATTGCCTTGCTTCTAGTTTCTCGTAACAAGCGTTGGGTACCGTCTGTAGAATCTTCCACTCGCCGAACTCTAGCCCACTGCTTAATATCTTTTACACGAGCATAAAATACAAAGAAAGGAGTAGTATTCTTATCTATGCGTTGCCTTACAAAACAACCAAAGTAAATTTTATCTTCCACAAAAACCTCCTCATTATGTCTAGTTAAAAACTTATTCTGGAGTATGTTCATCGCAATAGGCTTCAGTGTTAAGAAAGTGCCAGCTGTCATCTGGGTTGATGCGACCAAAATTTAATGTACCCACAATTGAAGCTGGCTCTCCACATACTGTGCAACTATAATCACTTTTTGCCCATACCGCTATTCTATACTCTTTTTTCATTTCCTTAGAAAAGTTTTCATCACTCTTATCACTTACCAAGCATATTTGTTCATAGTGAAAGTCACTTGCATCAATATAGTGCTGTTTTTTATCGTTGCAAATAGAACAAGATATTTTGAGGTTGAAATCTTCAGTAGCACCACCCATCGTTCTTGGCCATATATGTTCAATCTCTGATTCCTGTTCATTTAAATACTTCCCACAAATATAACAACGCAGTTCATTTTTAGCCTGATATTCTTTGAGCAGGCGTTTCTTACGAGGTGGTTTTACTTTTCTGCCTTTTGACTGAAGACAAGCCTGTAATAAAGCTAAAAGTTTTTCTGTTTTGTCTTTTGGAATACAGGTTGCTTCTGTAATGAAACGTCTAAGCTCTTCTACAAATTTTTGTGCTGGGAACTCGTCTGATTCATACTTCCTTTTTAAATACTCAGCAGTATTTATAAATCTCCTTAGCATATAATTTATACTACTTTCATAAACTATTTTAGAAAATTCACCATTAGCTATTAAAGCACTGTCAATTTCTGAAATAAAAAATTTTACTTCATTAAAATCTGTATTGTTATAATTATGAGGATAAAGCTCTTTTAAAAAGTTGCGTAGTTCCTGTCCTGGATTAGTACCATTCATTGATTAACATAAAAGACTTCATGTTTAATTTTAGTTGATTGGAGTGTATCTGAGATCCAAGTCTTACCCGGAACTACTCCACACTCAGAAACACCCCATTGACTCGGCGTGTTAAAGGACTGGTGGAAGCCCTACTGCTTTCGGTTCAACAAACTTACCATCAAAGCCCATCGTTTGTTTTTCAATAGTTCTTGCATCAGCCAGAGCCTTGCGAAGTTCCGCACGTTCCATCTGATCCTGAATTCCACCCAAGATGTAAACCACTAACCTCGCCGCCAAATCCCTTCCAGAAACCTGCACCCTCTTTTTATTTGGGTCATACAAAACCCCATACCACATAGATTGCGGGTACTCCATACCACTAAATCCGCCTTCCAGGTCGAACTTTCGCAGCTTCTTAAAAATGTCTTCCAGCGATAAACCTTTCCTAAATACCAAGATTCCCAAAGCTTGAACTAAAGCCACTTGACCAACAGGACGGAAAAGCATATTTCCCTCACCGCCATCCTTCTCAAAGCTGAAGCGTCGTAATTCCGGCGTATCCATTTCTTCGAGTATCTGATAACTTGGAAGGTTTGCCAAATTATCGAAAAGCTTCTGAAAATCCTCTATTCCCTCCTTCAGTTCCTCATCCTCCGGCCGCATGGCAATTAGACCTTTTTCCAAGGGTTTCCAGTGAGGGAACTTTTGCCCCAAATATCGCTCAGACATCTCTTTGAGAGCTTGCAACGTCGTCAAAACCGTTGACTTCGCTGCAACAGTCGCACTATTCCAATTAACGCGGGGCTTGCGATCTGAGTGCTGTTGCAAAAGCGGATGGGTGACAGCGATTTTTCTAGCAACAATCGAAAAACCATCATCCTCATTCAGCTGTGCTAACTGTCCTTTGCTCAAAGGTGTAGCCATCAGGTTGACATGAACAAAGAGCGATCTCACACGTCGCCTTGCTTGTTCGCGGGTTTCCCCAGCAGCGATCGCACAGATGAACTCAATACCAATTTTTTCCTTGGGTAAGCTTTGCAGATAAGCAGGTTCGACTTGATACTTTTCTATCAAGTCAGCAAGCGTAATGAAAGTGTCGTAAGGAGTTTTATCCTTTTTGTACCGTTGGAGTTTACCAGTTCTAATCAACTCCATCAAACCCTGCACCCCCATCAGTCGATGTTGACCATCCAGTGCATAAACGGTTACATCCGCCTCAGAAAGGTTGAGCAAACCGACTTTACCATCTTTATCCAGTGGCGTGAATTCGGTAGTAGATTTTGTGGCTCGTCTCTGGCTATCCCACTCAGCAGCTTTGGGATCATCCACCCAAGGTTGGTTAATAACTACGAGAACTGGCGGAAACTTGTGATTTTTCCGAGCCGCCAAATACTGCACTAGGGGTGCTTGACGCGACCAATCAAGCGGACGCTGCTGAATTTCATCAATGCTATCCGCGTCAATCTCGATGTTACCCGTCTCTGGATTGTATTTTTTCTGAAGCAGGGGTAAGCAAGAGGCGAAGTTAACCCGATTTGCAAACCATTCCAGGGTGACAGAGCCTACATAAGCCTCAATACCACCCATCTCAGTTTTCTGAACGAAAATCTGATCGTTCCTCCCAAGATAGTTCTCCAGCAGTACAGCGAGTATCTGTTGATCCTTCATTTCTCCCTCCTGGTATTCGCTAGGGACATCAGCGGTCGGGTCAAATGCACTGTCATTCATAGTGATTGGCTTTCAGAGTATGGGGTAGTACAGCTTAATTTTCTAAAAAAGTCCGTGCTAAGATATAGGTTTTTAAAAACCTTTAAGCTTTAAAATACAGAAGTTACCCTTGCAGTAGATATTGTTGGGTGAAGAATACTCATGTTTTGGTAGGTAGGGAGAAATGGCTACAACGCAACAGCAAGAAAATAAAAATCAGCCAGCGCGTACTGTGGCAGAATTAGTGGATGATATCCAAGCTCTCACCACTGAAATCCAAGAGTTATACTGCTTAGACGAAATACCTTGGTGTGTCGGCTATAGTGGCGGGAAAGATTCTAGTGCAACCTTACAGTTGATCTGGAATGCGATCGCTTCCCTCCCGCCCGAAAAGCGGACTAAGACGATATATGTTATCACAACAGACACGCTAGTAGAGAACCCAATAGTTGCTGCCTGGGTACGCAATTCCCTTAAACAGATGAAGTCTGAGGCTGAAGCGCAAGAACTCCCATTTGAACCCCATCTGCTACAGCCAGAATTCAAAGAGACATTTTGGGTAGGTTTGATTGGTAAAGGATATCCAGCGCCGCGAGGAAAATTTCGCTGGTGTACAGAACGCCTCAAAATTAATCCCTCTAACCGCTTTATTCGTGATGTTATTCGCTCCAGCGGTGAAGCCATTCTTGTCTTGGGAACTCGCAAAGCTGAAAGCACAAAACGTGCTTTCAGAATGAAAAAAATGGAAGCTCAACGGGTACGCGATCGCCTCAGCCCTAACATGAACTTGCCCAACTCCCTGGTTTATAGCCCTATTGAAGACTGGGAAAACGACGAAGTTTGGATTTATCTAATGCAGTGGGAAAACCCTTGGGGATACAGTAACAAAGACTTATTCGCCCTGTATCGGGGTGCTTCTGCGGATAATGAATGCCCTTTAGTTGTTGATACATCTACTCCTAGTTGTGGTAGCTCTCGTTTTGGTTGCTGGGTTTGCACAATGGTTAGTCAGGATAAATCACTGACAGCAATGATTCAGAATGACGAACAGAAAGAGTGGATGCAACCTCTACTTGATTTCCGTATGGAATTAGATGCTGAAGAAAACCGTGAGCGACGAGATTTTCGGCGGAGAACTGGTGAAGTGCAACTGTATGAGCGCAACTTAGAGGGTGAGATATCTGTTGAGCCTATTCCTGGCCCCTATCTTAAAGAAGCGCGGGAGGATTGGCTTAGAAAACTCCTTACTGTTCAAACACAAATCCAGCGCACAGCACCAGAAAATATGCGTGACATTACGCTAATTACAATAGAAGAAATGAGCGAAATTCGTCGCATCTGGTTAGAAGAAAGACACGAGTTTGATGATAGTTTACCTCGCATCTATGAGGAAGTCACAGGCGAACCTTTCAAAGATCCGCGTCCTGGTGCTGGTAGTAGTCTGCTAGGCGGCGATGAATGGGCTGTGCTAGAGGAAATCTGCGACGACGATAAGATGCACTTGGAACTCATGGCGAAGCTGCTAGACACAGAACGCCAGTATCGCAAGAAGTCTCGCCGCGTCGGTATATATGAGACTCTAGAGAAATGCTTTGAGACGAGTTCGCGATCGCCTGAAGAAGCCATTAAAAACGCCCACTTAAAACGTGATTTAAAAACCGCAGTTGGTAAAGGCGACGTTGACAAGGTAAAGCAGCTGACTTTGGGGGATGCGGTGGATGAAGATAACAGTGAACCCGTCAAACAGGAAACTTGGGGAAGTTTTAAATTTCCAGCCAGGAATTTAGACGATGGAGATTAACTGGTTTAACTGGTTCCCAGGCTGAGCGTGGGAACCCTTTACTAGAGGCTCTGCCAAATAATTGAATTTCCGGACGCTCCGCCTCCTGAGTGCATTCCCAGTCTCAGACTGGGAACGAGAAATATAAAACATAACCATGATTTTTCTTGAACTTGTACTGCAAAATTTTGGTTCTTATAGCGGACGACAAATTATCAACCTTCGTCCCATCGTTGATGACAATTCGCGTCGTCCAATTATCTTATTAGGTGGAATGAATGGCGGCGGAAAAACTACCTTCATGGATGCCATTCGTCTCGCGCTTTATGGACATCGCGCCCAATGTTCCACAAGGGGCAACTTGAGTTATAGTGATTTTCTCACACAATGCGTTAACAGCCACGCTCCGCCAATTGAAGACACTCGCGTAGAGTTGCTTTTTGAACATATCGAAAACGACAAACCAGTAAAATATAGGATTATCCGCTGTTGGACAAAAGACCCAAAAGACGGTAAAGATAACTTAGGTATTTTTGAAAAAGATGAAGATTGGCCCTCTGGCTTAGCTAATATTTGGGACGAGTACATTGAAAATCTGCTGCCATTAGGCATCTCTAATTTGTTTCTCTTTGACGGCGAACGAGTTAAAGAACTCGCAGAACAAGAAGTACCTCCACCTATTGTAGTTGATGCCATTAGCGGACTTTTAGGTTTAGAACTAGCTGAACGTTTATCAATAGATTTAGAAATATTAGTCAACCGCAAACGCAAAGCAATCGCTGATATCCAAGACCTAGCAAACTTAGAGGAACTTGAACAAAAACTCAAATTTCAACAAGAAGAATATCAAGTAACCGAGAATCAGCTAAAAGACCTTAAAGATGACTTGGAAGAAGCCGAAAAAAAGCAGCAAGAAGCATTTGATAAATTCATTACAGAAGGAGGTAAAATTGCCGGAGAACGTAGCCAGCTAGATAAACAGCGTCAGCAAAAAACAGTGGAAGCTGATGAAGCTCGTCAAGGTATGTGTGACTTAGCAGCAGATGTTTTACCGCTAGCGTTGATTGAACCTTTACTTACTCAGGCACAAACTCAAGCAGAAAAAGAATTTCGCATTCAACAGGCACAAATTGCACGGGATATATTATTTGAACGGGATAAGCGCCTGCTGAATTGGATTAGCCAGGTGGGTATTTCAGAAGAAAAAATTGAAAAAATTAAAGCTTTTCTCGACCAAGATATAGATACATTGAATTCACATTTTATCCAGCCTGAAGAATTGTGGTTATTAGCTGATGCTGAAAGCTTGAGCCAACTGGGTAATATCCTTTACTACTTGCAAAATGCTAAAAATCTCGCTCGTCAGCAAATAGGAATTATTAAAAATAAAGAGGAAGATATTATAAGGCTGGAAAGACAAATACAGACTGCTGCATCACCCGAAGATTATAATCATCTGCTTGTAGCACTTAAAGAAGCACAAAATAAAGTTGCTGAAGCTAAGGCGGCATATGAAACAGCCAATCATCGTTTAGTTGAATTAGACGCTGCGATCGCTAAGTTTAAAAAGGACTTAAAACAGTATACTGAGCAAAATATTGATCGGAAAAATAACGAGCATATTATTGCTGCATCTGCTAAAGTTCAAGAAACACTCAAGGTTTTCCGCGAACGATTGACGTTGAGAAAACTCAATAAATTAGAAGTTGAGGTGACAGAGTGTTTCCGTTATCTCCTGCACAAATCCGATTTAGTGCATCGCGTGGCAATTGACACCAACAGCTTCAGCCTTTCTCTTTACGATTTACAAGGTAAACTTGTTCCTAAACATCGCCTTTCAGCAGGAGAAAAACAACTACTAGCCATTAGTTTCTTGTGGGGATTAGCGCGGGTTTCTGGACGGAATTTACCAGTGGCAATTGATACGCCTCTCGGACGTTTAGATTCCTCACACAGAGCTAATTTGGTAGAAAGATACTTTCCCGCAGCCAGTCATCAGGTAATATTACTTTCTACTGATACTGAGATAGGAAAAAATGAGTTTCATAAATTGCACGAAAATGAAGCGATCGCTCGTGAATATCTCTTAAAATACGACTCCGGTAAGCAGCAGACAGTAATAGAACCAGGTTATTTCTGGGAGTAATCCAACCTCCCGCCGTCTTATCCAACCGAGTCCTGCTAACCTGCCATTGGCTACAAAATTAAACAGAAGAAGCGGGTTTGAAACCCGCCTCTGAAACCTTATTTGAGTACGTTTGGGTAAATTCCCTATGTCACCATTATTGACTCGCTCACCATAACTGTGCAATCTATCAAGTCATTTTTTGCACAATCTTTAAGAACTCCTGCTTAAATGTAAAGAATATACCAGCGATGTCCCAAAGGGACGACCCTTTTGAGGGGTTCGCACTTAATTAACTCAGCTTCCCCCATAAGCGGGAGCGCCACCACTCTCATAAGCATATCTCTCTTCTTTTACTACAGCCGAGCCGCTTTCTTATGGAACCACCATTTGACAGAATTAAACTTTCTCAAACTGCCAAAGAACAGCTTACTAAGCTAAAGCGCAGTACTAAAATAGAGCAGTGGAATATCCTTTGTCGCTGGGCGTTTTGTCGTTCTCTCTGCGAACCAAGTATTCCTTCACCAGTGCCAATTCCTGCTGATAGCAATGTCGAGATGACTTGGCGCGTCTTTGGCGGAGAAATGTCTGATATTTTGTTAATCGCCCTGAAACAACGCTGTCACAATGATGGCTTAGGTACTGAACGAGAAACTTTAGCTAATCAATTTCGCCTCCATTTGCATCGCGGAATTGGTTATTTAGCTGGAGATCCAAATATTAAGAAAATTGAAGATTTGGTTGCTGTGGCAATGGAAATAAAAAGTTAAGTTAGGCATTGACTTTAGCCGTTTATTTCTGAGAGTATATTTTCGATAAGGAAGAAATAGCATTTAATATTTTGTTGGAACGGATTTCCATCATTTAAAAATGCCATAAAGTAAAGTGGGCAAAATAGCCAAGGTAAATAAAACTTTGTCTCGCATCGCTTATCACATCAATGGCATTTTTAAACCCTTGAGACTTCGCCCCCTTTCCTCCTCCCGCAACCCTTTGGTTTGCACCAATACCCCAAAATTGCCCAAACCCATTGGATCAATTAGCTGGTGTAGCGTATCCCGACAGCGGAGTAAACCAGAAATGCCTTGCGACTTTACGATATTTTCTCCCCCTGTAGAAAGGGCAGTAATGCGATCGCCCAAACCCAACGCCATCAAAAACAACCCTTGCTGAGTAAAACCCAACTTTGGCAATTGCAAGCGATCGCCCCAGCGCTCCAGAGCCGTAAAATCCACATGAGCCGTGATATCCTGCTGCCCAATATTTATATAAGGGTTGTCATGGTGCATATGGCGGTAATAGCACTGTAGCGTCCCCTGTCTCCGCCCTAGACTATAATAACGACTCGCCGGATAGCCATAATCAATTGTTAAAAGATACCCACGTTGTAGCGCTTCGGCGACTGTACTCAGCCAGTTATAAGCTGCTAAATTAATTTCACTGCGATACCCATCTGCATAAACGCTAGAAAGTAATTCAATCCCCACCAAGTCCAAATATTCTGTCAGCTTTGGTGTCGAAGGAACGCCTGTCACTTCCTCGAAAGTCACTCCATCCCTCGAAGTAACATAAATTTCCCGAATTTGCCCTTCTTCAACAGCAAACTGATGCACTGGTAACGCATCCACCAACTCATTAGAAAAAAAGCAGCCGACAATAGAGTTTTTCGGTATTTCTTCTAGAGAACACCACCTTACTAAGGCAGCAGTTTTACCCAGCATATTCTGTAAAACTTGCTGTTGTTGAGAAATTAACCCAGGGGCAATTTCAACAATAACGTACTCCAAAACCTCAAAAATTTCTGGATAGTGTTGTTGCAAATAGCGCAAAATATCTGCCGCTAAGATTCCCGCACCAGCGCCCATTTCCACAAGGGTAAAAGGCACCGGATTCCCTAGAATATCCCACATTTCGGCAAATTGTTCAGCTAGTAATTCGCCAAAGTCAGCACCCAGATGAGGCGAAGTAAAAAAGTCACCCTCCGCCCCAATATTAACCGCATTAGTAGCATAGTAGCCGTGCTGCGGTTCGTACAGCACCCACTCCATATATTGTGCAAAAGTGATGCGCCTTTCGGGACTTTCTGCGATGCGACTAGCAATTAAACTTCGCAGCAGCACTTCAGAAGGCTGAATTAATTCATCCTTCATCCTTCATTTTTCCCAGAAACTCTTCCACTTGGGCTGCTGTTGGCTGGGAAGCGATCGCTCCCGGCTTCATTGCACACGTCGCCCCCACCGCACTAGCATATCTCACCACACGCTTAGCCATTTCTGCATCGGTAAGACTTTTGATGCCATGTTGACACAACTGATGGATGAAACCAGCAACAAACCCATCACCCGCACCTGTTGTATCCACCACCGGGACGGAAAAAGCAGCCAGCCTACCTTCATTTTCACCCAGACAGTATGCACAACCTTTTTCACCAGAAGTCACTAAAACGCCTTCTACTGAATCCAGACGATAAGTAATAGCGCCAGCATCCATTGTGTCAAATAGCCATTCGGCTTCTTCTTCAGCAACCTTGAGGAAATCGACGTGCTTTAAGAGTTCTAAAATCAGAGGCTTAGATGCGCTAGGGTCAGGCCAAAACATATCGCGCCGATTCACATCTAATACAATTTTGACATCGTACTGATCTGCGAGATTAAGCGCTTGAGCGATCGCTTCCTTACTATCGGGATAAGCTAACTCCAGCGTCCCCAAGACTAGAAAATCAGCCTCTTCAAACAAAGCCACTGGCAGATTAGACGCACTCAGGTGAGTATCAGCAAATTCTGTGGTATCAAGTTCGCCAAACCCGGCAAACGTGCGATCGCCCTCCAAAGAGCGTGTAACATAAACTTGTCGCGTTGGTGCCGTAGGATGGCGCTGTACGCCCTTAGTATCTACACCTACATCCTGCAACAACTTTACCAATTCGTTTCCCGGCGCATCTTCACCAACACAGCCAATAAATCCAGATGGCGTTCCCAACTTTACCAGCGCACACGCCACATTAGCTGGTGCGCCGCCTGGGTATGGTGTCCAAGATTCGACATCTTCAAGCGATCGCCCCAATTGCTCGGCTAGCAAATCAAACAAAATTTCTCCGAGGCAGAGAACACGGGGATGAGTCACAGCTGCACTCCTTGTGTACGTAAACTCAGCCTACCAGAAAAGGAAAAAGTTACCCCAAGGATAAAGGATAAAGAATGAATTATTCTTCCAAGTCCTCCTTGTTCCTTGCCCCTATCCCCCAATCCCAGTCGGGATCGGGCTTACCCGCCAAGGATATTCTAAAATTGAAATAGATAATAAGTAGTTATACTAAGGAAGAAATACTTATGTCCAGTAGCGAGACCCATATCCCCGCGAGTCTTTCGGATCGCGAACTGCAAATCATCGAGCTAGTTTCTGGTGGTTTAACCAACGACAAAATTGCCCAGAAGCTAGAAATCAGCAAACGCACAGTTGATAATCACATTAGCAATATCTTGACCAAGACCAAAACTAACAATCGTGTAGAACTACTACGCTGGGCGTTGCAGTGGGGAAAGGTTTGTATAAATGATGTTAACTGCTGCCCCTTGCCAACGCCTAGTGATGAAGTGATTTCCTAAAATGGCTAATAGCTAATGGCTAATTGTCAATAGCTATTAGCCATTAGCCATAATGATTATTCGTTATCTGTCAGTTTTAGCAGTTGCATTATTCGCTGGATTGAGCAGTTGTAGCAATGGTGTCTTGCTCACCCCACCCCCACAATTGCTCGGAGCCTCCTTAAATAGCTTAGCTGCCGAGCAAGAACCCCAGCTATCCTACGATGGGCGCTACTTGGTCTTTACCTCCTCCCGCCAAGCCCATCGAGGCATCTTTCTTTATGATGTCCGCCAACGTCGCCTGATTAACTTACCAGGACTCAATCAGTCCAGTATCATTCAGGAACAACCAGACATCAGTGCCGATGGTCGTTACATTGTATACATCTCCGAGGAGCGAGGCAAGCCAGATGTATTCGTTTATGACCGCCAAGCCTTGCAATCTGAAGTCATTACTGACAATATTTCAGGCGAAGTCCGCCATCCGACAATTAGTGGCAATGGTCGATTTATAGCCTTTGAATCTAACCGTTCGGGACAGTGGGACATTGAAATTTACGATCGTGGCCCCAGCATAGAATTATCCTTACCTAGACCCGCGTCGCTTCCAGAAACGTCACAGCCTGCGCCTCCCGATACTCCTAGCCCCTAGAGAAGGAAAAAGACAAAAGTGAAGAATTCTTGTTTTTTGCCTTTTACCTTTGCATGATTGCCATTTTTTCCCAACGACTTCCAGGCGTAAACGCTACAGTTGAAAAACATCTCAGTTAATCAATCTGCAAGTTTGGAGTAGTTCTGATCTATGACTACTGCTTCTGCTTCCTCTTATACTGGCAACTTCTGGACCTTTGATTCTCCCGCCCCTCAAGCCACACAAGATGCTGATTTACTCAAACAGCTAAACTTTGTTCCCGGCTTGAAAGAAATTCTGATGCTGCGTCAGGTTCATGCTTTGGAACACGCCACAGTTTGGGTTTTGAGCGATCGCTTAAACTCATATTCCTCAAGAAGTGCTTCAATGTCCCGTCAAATGGACAACGACACCTTGGGCGGTTTATCCACCGACCAAGGCTTTTACATCTACGGTCAAGTTAACACCTCCGAGTTGCATCGTGCAGTTCGCATCGCCCTCCAGCGCACCACCAGCGGCGAATGGAACCTAGCTGTGCATCCCCGTTGTGGCACGAATTTGTCTGTCGGGATGCTCGTGACCGCCGGGCTAGCCTTGGGTGTCTATCTCATCCTACCTCGCAGTCCTATAGAGCAAATCTTGGGTTTGGGCATCGCTGCCACAGCTGCTGCCCAATTAACACCTGACCTGGGTAGTCTCGCCCAGAAGTACATTACAACATCAATTCCCTTCAACTTGGCAATTGATGAGATTTCCGCGACACCTGACATCTGGGGGCGTCCCGCGCATTTCGTCCGAGTGCGCTGGCGGGAGCGGTAATAAAACTTAAAGGCTAGATGGTTGGTGCGAGTCCCGATCCAGTAGTACGCTTTAGCTTAATGACGTAAGGGAAAAAACACTTATGGTTCAACGTGGTTCAAAAGTTCAGATTCTCCGCAAAGAATCTTTCTGGTTTCAGGATACTGGGACTGTTGCATCCGTAGACCAAAGCGGCATCAAATATCCAGTAATTGTCCGCTTCAATAATGTCAACTACGCTGGTGTTAATACCAACAACTTTGGTATGAACGAAGTGCTAGAGATTGAAGCGCCGAAGCCAGGAGCCAAGAAAACTACTACGGCCGCTTCCGGTGGCAAACAAACCACCATCGACGAACGTACTCGCAGAACAGGTCAGGGGAACCGAGTTGTTGATGGCAACCCCGCTGCCGCACCAGAGTCTGGAGAAGGTAGCTCGGTTGTACAAGGCGCTCCCAATCAGGGAACTGACTCGCGTTAAGTTGTGCCAGAACTGCCTGAAGTAGAAACAGTTCGTCGGGGTCTAAATAAACTGACCCTCAACCAAGAAATTGGGGGTGGTGATGTGTTGCTTGAACGCACCATTGCCCACCCCCTTTCCTCTGTAGATTTCTTGGCTGGGGTTGCAGGTTCAGTTATTACCCAGTGGCACCGACGCGGTAAATACCTGCTTGCTGAACTTTCCCCCAGAGGCTGGTTGGGGGTTCACCTGCGGATGACTGGTCAGTTGCTGTGGGTCCCTTTGCAGGAGCCATTACAGAAACATACGCGAGTGCGGTTGTTTTTTACAGGTGATTCGGCTGAAGGCGATCGCTTCACTTCACAAGAATTACGTTTTGTTGACCAGCGAACCTTCGGTAAAATGTGGTGGGTACCCCCAGGAACTCCTCCAGAAAGAGTCATCACTGGGTTACAGAATTTAGGACCAGATCCCTTTTCCGCAGATTTTACCGTTGAGTACCTGGCTCTGAAACTGCAAAATCGTCGTCGTCCCATTAAAACTGCCCTGCTCGATCAGTCTCTGGTGGCTGGAATCGGCAACATCTACGCCGATGAAGCTTTATTTCTCAGTAAAATTCAACCAACAACACTCTGTACTAACCTGAGCCTAAAGCAAATTGCGCGTCTCCTCGAAGCAATTATTCAAGTTTTGCAAGCCAGTATCGATGCTGGTGGAACAACCTTTAGTAACTTTCTCAATGTCCAAGGGATCAACGGTAACTATGGCGGTGTCGCCTGGGTTTATAACCGCGCTGGTGTCCCCTGTCGAGTCTGTAACACACCCATTGAACGAATCAGATTAGCCGGACGCTCGGCTCATTTCTGCCCCCAGTGCCAACAATCTACTTGTCCGAAAAATTGAAAAACAGTCTGTGTCTGGCGGGTGCATCACGGTTTTGCAAGAATGTCAAACCAGTAAGAGTTCGCTCAGGTAGGCGCAAGGAAGTCTTAGCATCTGATTCACATCTTTGGGTAACCATTGTGCCCCGAAAATCTTTAACCTTGGAGCTATTTGTTTAACTGCCCACTCAACGGTTCCTGAACCAATTGCATATACATTTTCTCTTAAAATTTACTTGTATAGCGCTCGAAGCAAAGGTGAGGAGATAATAGAGAAAAAGGAAACGTCAAAAAAAATGCCTGCACCCTACAGCTACGACTTAAGAAAAAAGTGCTTTCTTGCGAGACGTTGCTGAAAGAGTAATGATTTAAGCGAAAAGAGGAACTGTTCGATACTTCAAATAGTGGAGCAGCAAGCGAAGCGAACACTTCAACATCAAGGACTGACGCAGGAGTAGCACAAGGTTTTTCGGTGCTACCGTGCCAGGTAATGCCCCTGCCCTTGTGTTCGCCCCCTCAACCCGACTCATATAGGTCTTGCTGATAATTCTGGTCGCCCGACTCAATGAACATCGGATAGACCTTCCATCCATCGGTGACATAGAACAAACAGTGCCAGCACTTGACGAGCAGCCACAAGGGCTTAAAGGTTTCTGCACTGCCATCACCCTATCACCCATGCCAGAATTCCAGCTTGTTTGTGATTAACGGTACACCAAATAATCCCTCTTTTGTTACTAGGGGGAGAGGATAATCAGGAAGAGATTCAACTAGCAATAGGGAAACTGACAGGAGAAGCGCGAAAATCATTCATGAGGTGAATTAATTTCAAAAAGCAACGTTTCATCCCAGGAATGTTAAATACTTGTAGCCAAGGCTGAATCAAACAATAAAAAATATAGGGTTGAAGAATCAATCTCAGGTTATTCAATGCACTCTGACCTGTTGAACCGAACTCCCAATCAGGATGTTGACTATGTTGAGAAATATTGGAGTCACTTGAGTCTGGCACTAATGATGTAGATGTTGGGCTTGATTGGGGTAAAAATTGAAATGAAGCAGCCTGAATGCTGACTAAAAGATAGGCGCTAAAAATCATTCCCCACCACCGTTCAATACTTTTATAGTCAGTTAGACGAAAATCCGCCCAGCCCTTGTTCATTCTTGACTTGCTTAAAACCATATTCAATCCAGTTTCGTAAACTATATAACTGAGCTACATTCGGTGGCAAATCAATTGATAAATTGGTCATGATGTACCAACTTTCATCTCCAGTTGGGTCGGGAGTATTTGTCTTACTAATTTGGTAATATCTCCGGCGGTGACGTTTGCCAAAAATAATTTCTCTCAGGTAACGAGTTTCGGTTGGGCGGTGCGAAAGCTTTTGCTGGTAAGCTTTCCAGCGGTTATAACCTTTTTGGCTTCCGGGCGGCATCAACACTTCATGATTCGAGCGAATTGCGACGATAAACATCATTTGTAACTTCTCTATGCAGCTAATTACATCTCCACTTTCTCCGTAGAGGCTATCTGCTAAAACTAACTTGATTTTAAATCCCCATTCTTTTAACTCTTGAATCATATCTATTGCTATTTGGGGTTTGGTTTTATATTTGTCTCCTGGTTTTAGGCGGTTTTTTGGTTTAAATATTTGAAAGATTAATGGATAAGTAATTCCCTCTACTACCCCATAGGCGTTTACTGACACTATTCCATTTTCGACTTTCCCTAAATTTCCAATATATTGACGAGTTACATAGTCGGTTGATTTTCCCTTTTTCTTATCCCCGGTTTCGTCAATACATAAAATTATTTCTCTTTCCCCAATCAATATCTTTGTTAACCACAGCCTCATTTCTCTTAATTTTTTTGTATCCCACAGTGCATCTCTCAAAAAATGATGTAATGATTGACCGGATTTTAGACCTACTGTTTTCGCTCTTTTTGGCAAGGATTTTTGGGGGATTTCTGATAGCATCCCTAGGTGTAAATACTTGAATGCTTCAAAATGCCTGACATCCTCAAATATTGAATAATACTGTTGACAATAGTTATCGATGAAGCCGACTGTATTTACTGCTTCTCTACGTGGCGTAACCATCGCTGTTACTTACTGTTTCTGGTTTCCTTCCTAATTATCCTCTCCCCCTAGTAACACAAGAGGGATAATCATTTCATTGTTCAAAGATAGACTTATCTCAGCACGATTAAAAGAACGATTAGATGCGTTTGCAATAGACAACTCTCTAGCTACCAAAACCGCAAAGCCGACTTCAATATTTATTGAAGTCGGCTTTGATTGAAAATATAACCTGGCACTGAGCTATTTTCCCAGGCAGTCACCCACCAAGTATCTTCGCCGCAGCCGCGTTTCACCTCCGAGTTCGGGATGGAGTCGGTGTGGTTCCACAGCGCTAATA
>NZ_JACJON010000056.1 GCF_014695585.1 Microcoleus sp. FACHB-831
TGGTTTCCGATTAAGAATCGAGTCAGAAAATCCCTTGGAACTATCGAAGATTTCCGTGAACGAGTAGATACAGCCGTTCGCCTAACGTCCTAACCTATACTTCGGCTGCTATAATTCCTCTTTATGGATAAGTTGGATATGGATAAATGATTTGGTTTGATCAAATCCCAAATTAATGCAACAAAATTGACGATTTTTAGATGTTTTATTAGAAACTGTAATTTTGATGCGATCGCTAGGTTTTTAGTAATTGATCCTTAATAATTTAATCTGTACTCTGTTGAGTCAATTCGATAATTTTTTCAAACTGGAAGTTGTTTACTAAATCTGCAAGCGCTGCCGCCAACAAAGCGTTCTCTTGAGGAATCTGTGCAATCAATGCCAACACTATATCATCGCTGCCTAGAGCGGCGGCTTTTTGTATTTGTACCCACCACTGGGGTGGCATTTGAGAAAAGTAACGTTTAAATTCGGCTGATGTCAAACTTACCTGTATGTTGCGGTTTTCCTGTTCTGTATTCAGAATTTTATCTTCGTAGACATAAGCGACTTCTAGATATTTACTCAATTTTTCTAGTAATACTTCCTCTCTGAATGGCTTGCCAACAAAATCATCGCAACCAGCCGACAAAATTAGCTGGCGCTCATCATCAAAGGCGCTGGCGGTAAGGGCAACAATCGTAGTCTTGATATTTTGGATTGATTTACTTTCTCCTGCTTCAGATGCGATAAATTGCGTCTCTACAAAATGTTCAACTGTTCCTAATCGCTCCTGTTCCCTAGCTTTAATATATTTAGTAGCTTCATACCCATCCATTACTGGCATTCGCATATCCATCAATATCAGGTGTGGCTTCCAACTTTCCCACATAGCGATCGCTTCTCTACCATTTTCGGCTTCTCGCACGAGAAAGCCAATTGATGTTAATAGCGTAACCAGCACTAGACGGCTCTCAAAGCGATCGTCAACCACTAAGATGCGATATTCTTCTTCCGTTTGGTTGGGTGCTAAACCAATCACCTTGCGTTTCGCTACTGGTGCCTCAATGTCAATCGCCTGAGTAAGTTTTGTCTGAATATCAAAGGTAAATTTGCTGCCCTCACCTACAACGCTGCTAACACTGATATTTCCCCCCATAAGCTGCACGAATTTGCCGCTAATGGGTAAACCTAATCCTGTTCCCTGCTGGGATTTGCGTCCTGTTTCTGTTTGACCAAATGGTTCAAATACGAGGTTTATTTCTTCAGGAGAAATCCCGAAACCTGTATCTTCTACTTCAAAGGTAATTAGCACGCCGACATCATCATTTTCTTTCCCAGTTCCCACTCCCACGCGAAGCGTAACCCCACCTTCAGCAGTAAACTTAATTGCATTCGAGAGCAGGTTAATTAAACAAGATCGCAACTTACCTTCATCGGTTGTCACAAATTTAGAAACATCTGGGGCAATTTCAAAAATTAGCTGTAAACCTTTCGATTCCGCTCTTAATCGGAACATATTTTCCAAGTTGTCGAGCAGACGAATTAAATCAAATGAATTTTCATTTAACTCAATTCTGCCTGCTTCGATTTTGGACATTTCCAACACGTCGTTGATCAGATCGAGCAGATGTTCGCCAGCACGATTAATGATTGTCAGGTGTTGCTGATGCTTGGTAGATAGAGATGAGTCGTGGCTCATCACTTGGGTAAAGCCGAGGATAGCGTTGAGCGGAGTTCGCAGTTCGTGACTCATGGAAGCGAGAAATTCACTTTTAGCGCGATTGGCTGCATCTGCCGCTATTACAGCTTCTTGGAGTGCTTGTGACTGTCTTTGAGTCTCTTTAAGTAATTGTGCCTGCTGCAAAGCGACTCCGAGTTGATTGCCAATTTGCATCACAACATTAATTTCTGCTTTTTTCCATTGGCGGGGGCCAGAATTTTGATAAGTCGCCAGCAATCCCCAAAGTTTACTGCCACAGAATATCGGAACTGTTATGTAGGCTCTAGCTTGAAACTCCTCTAAGAGGTTAATGTAACAGGGGGAAAACCCAGCCTGGTAGATGTCTTCAACAACAAGGTGCGATGCGCCTCGACGGTATGCTCCACCTTGAGTTTCTTGCAGATAAGTATCCACTACTGCCTTATTTGTCTCTTTTGGCGGTAGTGTTGGTGCGTCTGGAGTCATACCAGTTCGCACAAATCCTCCAGACGTAATCGATGCGCTATGGCTATCTTCAATAGAGGCACAAGAGTCATTACTGCTCAAGGTTTTTACAGAGCAACGAGAGTCTTCTAGGGTATTTTTTAGGAAAGCTGAGTCGTTGTGTTGTTGGCGCAGCAGAGGAATCCACTTATCTGCGACGGACTCGGCGACGAACTCTCCACTCCAGTCAGGATTAAACCGATAGACGGCGATGCGATCGCAGTTGATTACTTGTCGTAATTCTTGGGTGGCGGCGGTGAATATTGTTTCAAGATCCAAAGTCTGGCGCATTTGTTGAATGACTCTGGCGATCGCTTTCTCCCTCTCTGCCATGTGTCGGAGGGTTTCTTCTACCTGTTTGCGTTCGGTGATGTCTCGTCCTTCTGGAACCAACAACACTACTTTATTGCATGAGTCAAAGACTGGCTTAATGGAAAAGTCAATTGTGGCTACAGTATCTCCCGCACCTTGGATATCTACTTCATAACGCACAATCTCGCCCGAAGCTGCATAAGCGATCGCTTCTTTCAATTGCTCCTGTTTTGGCGAGAGGTTAAGCTTTTTATTTCTAGTAGCGCCTTTTATCTGTACTGCACTTTGGTTTGCTTCGCTTGCTGCTTGTTGCTTGTGTAAGGTTCCCTGGTTCTGGCTGGGAATGCTTTTGCCTGGTTCAGTCCACCATTTGGTTTCCCAAAACGGACGCCCTACGATCTCACATAGCTCGCTTTTAGCGAAGTCGAGGGCAGTTTGGTTGGCATCAAGCAAGATGCCGTCGGGTTGCAATACTGCTGTGAATTGGAAACTTGAGTTAAAAATAGCGCGGAAGCGTGTCTCACTCTCGCGCAGTGCTGTCTCAGCTATTTTTCGTTCGCTGATATCTGCGATCGCGCTGATGGTAGATTGCGGAATTCCAGCTAGATCCCGCACCAGCGACACGGTTAGATTCACCCACACAGCAGAACCATCTTTGCGAATGTAGCGCTTTTCTATAGAGTAACTGGGAATTTCACCCGCCAGCATTTGGGTGATATATTCCCGATCTAGGTCGCGATCGCCTGGGTGCGTTAGTTCGTGAAAGTTAATGTCAAGCAGTTCTTCTTGGGTGTAGCCGAGAATGTCGCACCACTGTTGGTTAATCCGGCGAGACATACTCTTTAAATCTACATAGTTGATGCCTACAGCAGCGTACTCAAAGATAGCGCGGCATCGTTGTTCGCTTTCGCGCAGCGCTGCCTCACTGCGTTTGCGCTCGCTAATATCCCTAACAATACTGAGTACTTCGTTGTCTCCAGCCGGGGCAATTCTAGCCTCAAAATCCGATAAAACCCCGTGAAGCGGCGTTAGCTGGTACTCAAAAACTTGCATCTGCTTGGTCGCGAGCGCGAGTTTTATATGATGGTCGAATAAATTAGCTACATTCGGCGGCAACACTTCCGTCGGTTTTTTTCCTAAGAACACGCTGGGCGGCACAGCCAAGTTGGTAAACTTTGGGGCATTGTAGTCTAGATAAGTGCCATCGGCACTCATGCAAAACAACATATCCGGGATAGCTTCGACAATAGCTCGATTTCTAGCCTGGGTTGCTTGCAGTGCGGCTTCGGCTCGTCTGCGTTGTGTAGCCGCCGCCACGGCATCGCTAATATCAAAAATTACTCCATCGAGCCAAAGCAGTTCCCCTGTTGCATCAAAAATGCCCTGCCCTTTTTCGGAAACCCAAGAGATGCTACCATCCGCTTTAATGAGGCGGTACTCGATGAGGAAAGGTTGTTGGTTTCTCACACCATCCCTAACAACCATCTCAACCTTATCTTTATCTTCGGGATGGATGATACTGGCAAAAGTTCGCACTTGATTGTTAATAAAATCGCTAGGCGGATGACCAGAAATATCTAGAATGGCATCGCTGATAAACCGCATCGTCCAGTCGGAATCATTGAGGCATCGATAAACAGCACCAGGAATGTTGGAGACTAAGGTTCTAAACCGTTCCTCTCGTTCTCGGAGTGCTTCCTCTGCCTGTTTGCGATCGCGTGCTTCAATCGCCAAAGAAACTAAATCGGCAAGCGACCGACCAAAATTCTGGTCTTCTGGCGTCCATTTACGAACCCCTCCGACGTGTTCTAAGCATATAACTCCCGCTGTTTGTCCCTTTAGTCTTATAGGTATATCCAGCATGGATGCAATGCTTAAAGGGGTCAAATAAAACTCGGAAAATTCTTTAGTTTTAGGATCGGTATGGGCATCCTCTATTGCGAGCGGTTCATCTTGCTGCAACGCTTGAAAATATGCAGGATAGTCTGCCGCTAGTAGTTCAAATCCTTCACTATGTTGATTGCAATTCTGCTCAAATAGATCGACGCACTGGATCTTAGTACCTGTTTCGTCAAAAAGCCATACACTAGAGCGTGCAACTTCAATATTATTTGTACTTGCTTCTGTAATTTCTTTTAAAGCTGCTTTTAAATCTCCCTGATTTACCGCCCGACTTTTAGCTAATTTTGTCAATACTATATTATGATTGCGTAGCTTGATAGCACTTTCGCGCAGGGCTTCTTCAGCTTGTATACGTTCGCCAATTTCCTGTTCGAGCCATGCTGTTTGTTCTCGCAGTTGCTTTTGCTGACGCACTATAGTCAATTGATTTTCTACACGGGCGATGACCTCTTCAGCTTGAATTGGTTTAGTGATGTAGTCTACTCCACCGACACTAAAAGCTTTCACTTTATCTAATACATCATTGAGAGCGCTCACGAAAATCACCGGAATTTCGCGCAGCGATGAGGAGGCTTTTAGCTGTTGACAAACTTCATAGCCATCCATATCTGCCATCATAATGTCGAGCAAAATTAACTCTGGCGGATCGGAATGCACTACCGTCAATGCCAGCTCACCGTTAATTACTCGACGAACTTCATAACCATATTCCGTGAGAATACTTGATAAAAGTTGCAAGCTCTCGGGAACATCATCAACTATTAAAATATCTCCTTTATTTGCCCTTATGCGATCGCTAAACATGGCTTGTTAAATCAATTATTTGATCCAGACGTAAATTTTTGACTTTTTTAGCTAGTGACTCAGCTAGCGCAACCTTTCCTGGTTGTATTTCTTCTAGCAACTCCCAAATCTCTTTTTCTCTAGCCGAAAGTGCCACTACGTTCATTTTCGCTACCCCTTCAGCAGGCATCTGGGCCACAGCTTCCTTTAAATTAAAAACGCTATCTGCTAAATTATGAACATCATATTTTGTTTAATCCATTTTCATTGTAGTCGATTCATCATTTAGGAGAGGTTGCTCGTCGTATATATAGCCTAATCCCAAATATTCGGTTTTGCACAGCTATCGTAGGATTTTAGAAGGAATAAGGACGTTTTATGTTTTAAGTAGTAAACCACCAGGCAAACGGAAAGCTTTAATATTTATATTAATTTTGCCTAACATAATTTCTTCCTATGAAAGCGAGCTAAATAATGTATCAACGAGTATTTTATCCGTCTATACGAGTCCTATAAAGCTTGTTGACTAAGTGGCCACCATCATCAATAAATTGGAGATAAACCACATAACCATCACTAACATAAAAAAACTGTCTTAATCGAATTTTCTACCATAAAAGCTCAATGGTTTTAAAAAAAGTCTCCAAATTACCCTAAATCCATTCCCTTCAGTATAAAGATGTAGGCGATGTTGTTTGACATCTTATGAATAAACCCGAAAAGAATAAACATCAATAATTACTCCAACGATTGGAGGTACTCGAACAGAAGAGATTTCGCTCGGCACATTGAGACAACTATCAATACGCAGCCTGATACGTTGCTCCCTATCTCGCTACCAATATTCAGGATTATAAATTAGATAATATAAAAGTCCCAAGTTGGCATAAATTCCCATCTTCGTATCATATTCTCCTCCCGGTGTTCGCGATGCCACCTCTAGGGCAAAAATCGGAACAATCCCATTTTATTCCCAAACTACATAGCTTTTTCCCTGGCTTCCTTGTCGGTGACGTTCAACTCCCAAACTCAAAAAGCCATCGGGAACTACAGGAACCAAAGGACTAACTCCTGTGGTATGGTAAATCCCCTCCAACTACGGGACGGGAGTGCGCGCAAGTCACACTACACACTAAAGGGCAATTCGGTGGAAATAACGCCTAGCTCAACAGTCGTCACCGCCTGCTCCCAGCAGAGCGGACGTGATGATTGAAAGCGCTGAGGTTTTTACACTTGTGAAGGTGAGAACCATCCCTCTGAAGCGTCTGAGGGATGGACGATTCACTTTATTCAAGGGGAGAGGCATTAGTGGATGGTGGCACAGACAGCGAGAAAAGATTTGCGCCTGTTTGAGCAAGGGACGCAAAGAGCCTTTGAGCGGACAAAACCAGCGCAGTTCATCCCCTTGGAAACGTGCCAGCGTCTATCTCAAACGGGAAGAAGTGCATCCTGGGTATCCTACTTAAAAATTCTGTATAACTACTGAATTTAATAAATTATTCACTTCTCATTTACGGCTTCTTAATATGAGGTCTCTATAGTTCTTATTACTTGGTTTTAAAATCTAAAGTTGTAGCCCTTATAACAGTTACTCCTTAAGGTTTGGTCGGCGATTATCGCCTCTAGGAAAATTGCGACAGCTTTTGCTGAACTTCATCGGGCAACGAAAGGATGCTGCAATTTTTCTATACTTCCGTGTCATACATATCTCTATTTGCCGTAATCTGAGAATTCACTCATGCCAGCGATTAATCTGAGTAGCACTTCAAGCAGCCCCTATTTTCAAGAATTTAATACATTAGCGAATATTGGTACCACCAATTCTTGGGCTGACGACTCTACAATTTCTGGTTGGTACTCCAACAGAACGACCTACCGAGCCAGTAGTGGAACAGATAACAGTGGCGCACTTTACAGCTTTGGTAGTTCCTCATCCACCGATCGAGCGTTAGGATCAGTTGCCTCTGGAGGCACAAATACTATCTATTATGGGGCGAGCTTCGTCAACGACACTGCTAGTACTCTCTCCTCTCTTGATATCAGCTACAATGGCGAACAATGGCGGAACGGCGGCAGTACCTCAACAACTCCTTCTGTTCCTCAGAAGCTAGATTTTGCCTACCAAGTGGGTGCAACGAGCCTAACATCAGGAACCTGGACTGAGTTTGATGCCCTAGACTTTACAAGTCCGATCGCAACCGCAACGGCAGGTGCGCTAGATGGCAATGCGGCTGCAAACCGCACAGCTTTATCAGCGACCTTAAGCGGGCTAAACCTTGCTCCCGGTCAGCAAGTTTGGCTGCGCTGGCAAGATGTCAACGATGCAGGAAACGATCACGGGTTAGCGATCGACGATCTTTCAGTCAGTACTGGGATTACCCCTGTTCCGGGTTCACCAATTCTCACGATTGAGGCGATTGACCCCACTGCTAGAGAAGTCAGCTCTGGTGGCTCAATGGAAACAGGAACGTTTAGATTGACACGATCGAGCGGTTTCAACGAGGCACTGACAGTAAATTACACGGTTGCAACTGGGGTCGGTCAAGCAACGAATGGAACTGATTACACACCTGCTTTAACTGGGACTGTTAGCTTCTCAGTAGATCGGGCAACTGTGGATATTGCGATCGCCCCCGTCGATGACAGTGAAATTGAAGGCAGCGAGACAGTCACCCTCACCTTAGTTGACGGAAATAATTACGACCTGGGTAGCTCTACTACCGCAGCGATCGTCGTTGAAGACAACGATGTTGCAATCACCCGAATTCGAGACATTCAGGGCACAAGTCACCTCTCACCTCTGGTGGGTCAGACTGTGACAACAACGGGAATTGTAACAGCAAAACGTTCTAATGGCTTTTACATCCAGGATGCAGCGCCGGATGCTAACAATGCAACGTCTGAAGGGATTTTTGTTTTCACCTCATCAGCGCCGACGGTAGCCGTTGGCGATGATGTGCAAGTGGGTGGAACCGTTGCAGAGTTTCGTTCCGGTGGCGCTAACAGCACCAACCTTACCGTTACCCAACTGACCAGCCCATTGATTAGCCGTCTCTCTAGCGGTAATGCATTGCCCACTGCAACTATTCTAGGCACTGGTGGACGGGCGATTCCCAACACTGTGATTGAAGATGATGCTAGTGGAAGTGTTGAAACAACTGGGACGTTTGACCCTGCTAATGATGGCATTGACTTCTATGAAAGTCTCGAAGGAATGCTGGTGCAGGTCAACAATGCAACTGCTGTCAGCCCCACAAGCGATTTTGGCGAGATTTGGGTACTAGCCGACAACGGCGCAGGGGCAACGGGTGTGAACAGCCGGGGTGGTATCACCATCAGTCAGGGTGATTTTAATCCAGAGCGCATTCAGATTGACGATACATTGATTAGTGCTGAACCAACAGTGAATGTTGGCGACAAGCTCGGCACCGTAGTCGGCGTAATTGACTACAGCTTTGGCAACTTTGAACTGCTGAACACTACGCCGTTGACAGCCACGGCTGGTGGATTGCAGAGGGAAGTCACGGATTTGGTGGGCAATAGCGACCAACTCACCGTTGCTACCTTTAACGTTGAAAATCTTGACCCCAGCGATGGCGCAACTAAGTTTAATGCGCTTGCTGCCGCGATCGTCAACAACCTTAAATCTCCTGACATCATCACTGTTGAAGAAATTCAGGACAATAACGGTGCTGTCAACGATTCAATCGTGGATGCCAGCGTCACGTTCCAAACGTTAATTAATGCGATCGCCGCGCAGGGAGGTCCGACCTACGAGTTCCGTCAAATTAACCCAGTAGACGATCGCGATGGCGGTGAACCGGGCGGTAATATTCGCGTTGGCTTCCTGTTCAATTCATCTCGCGTTAGCTTTGTCGATCGTCCCGGTGGTACCTCAACCTCTGACACAACAGTAGTCAACGCGAGCGGTACTCCTGAATTGTCTGCTAGCCCCGGTCGGATCGATCCGACAAATTCTGCTTTCAACAGCAGCCGCAAGCCACTCGTAGGTGAGTTTGTCTTCAACGGTCAGACGGTGTTTGTGATCGGGAATCACTTCAACTCCAAGGGTGGCGATCAGCCACTATTCGGCGTGTCTCAGCCACCGCTCCTAAGCAGCGAAGTCCAGCGCGAACAACAAGCTACTATTGTCCGCGACTTTGTTCAGAATTTGTTGGCTGTGAATCCGAATGCGAATGTGGTTGTGGCGGGTGACTTGAACGATTTTCAGTTTTCCGATCCGGTTAACATTCTTGAAGGGGCGGGATTGACGACGTTGATCGAGAAACTGCCTTATGAGGAACAGTACACGTACAACTTTGAGGGCAATGCTCAGGCACTTGACCACATCATGGTTAGTGATAACCTAGTGAGTCAATTCGCAGGGTTTGATGTGGTTCACATCAATTCTGAGTTCGCTGACCAAATCAGTGACCATGACCCCAGCATTGCCCGCTTCAACCTTCCTTTACCGACTATCAGCATTACTGCGAGTGGCAATCCAGCGGAAGCAGAAAGTATCCCTGGCACATTCACGCTCAGTCGTGGAACTAGCACGAGTGGCGATCTGGTGGTCAACTTCGCCGTCAACGGTTCTGCGAGCTTTGGAAGTGACTACAGCATAACCGGAGCAGACTTCACCAATGGTACAGCGACAATTCTTAACGGGCAGAGTAGTGTCACTGTCACCCTACTTCCGATCGATGATGCCATTGCAGAACCCGTTGAAACGATTCAACTGACGCTGACCGCAAGCAGTAAATATAAGCTGGGTAACAATGCGATCGCTAACCTGGCGATCGCTGACAACGATTTCAACCCGATTAATGGCACCAATAAACCCGACAACATTACGGGCACCGACGCCAACGATCGTGTTAAAAGCGGTAACGGTGATGATGTTGTTAATGGGGGTGTCGGAGACGATGCCATCGAAGGTGAGAACGGAGATGACACCCTCAAGGGCGGTGTTGGTCGAGATACTCTCAATGGCGGTCGAGGCAACGACTTGCTTATTGGTGGTGCGGATCAAGACATCCTTATAGGGGGTCAAGGAAGTGATGTCTTCCGCTTTGAGTCTGTTGCAGATCTAGGCGACACGATTAGTGATTTCAGTGTAAATTCCGATCGCATTGATGTTTCGCAGCTTCTAAGCAGCGTTAACTACGGTGGCTGCAATCCTTTTGCTGATAATTATTTGAATTATAAGCAGTTGGATGGCGGTAAAACGATTGTTTTGTTCGATCGAGACGGTGGCGAAAATAGCTTTGAATTTGAATCCTTAGCGACTCTCGAAGGTGTCACCGATATCAATAAAAACGGTTTCATTATCTGACCAGAAACTTGCTTTAAGTGAAATCTTGCAGCATTCTTATTTAGCCTAAAACCCCTCCCTCGTTTTCTAATTGAGTAAGGGGTTTTAGGCTATTTAGACACTTCTAAGAAACTTTTTATACCCCTACACACATAGGTTAGACATTGCTTAAAAGCGGCATCAACGCAATCGCAAAAGCTAGCAAATTCATCCCATCGTCGCCTCACCCAATTCTTCAAGGCATTAAGTCTGGAGAATAGGGAGGTAGATACCAAATCTCACATCCGGCTGAAACGATTTCATCAATGTTCTGGGAGCGGTGAAAACTCGCGTTATCGATAACAATCACATCCCCAGTTGTAATTGCGGCAGCAAGCATTCTGCCAACCACATCTTGAACAAGGCTCGGTTGCCAGAACCTAAAAAAGTCATGGGCGCGAACAAAGTTTCCTGCCTTGAGCGCCGCAATCAAACTCACTCTTTGGGTGCGTTTGCCGGATTTTCGCGCATGAAAACGCTGCCCTACCTTGCACTAACCGTAGGATAATCTTCCCGGTTATCGATGCCTGCTTCATCGACATATAGCAATCCTGTTTGAATTATAAATTTATGGTACTCTTGTACTAATTCAGTGCTGTTCTGAAACTATGGACACATCATGCTCCAATAAATTATTTGCAAAAATTTTATTTTGTAGAAGCAGAAGGCAGCGGGTGCAACCCTTCTTATCTTGAAACAATGGATTACGGCGATCGCGCTATAAATCGAGCTAAAGAAAACCAATACATTCAAGAAGAAGGCTTAGCCAAGAACTCGCCGTCGAATTTTGCCTCAAATGGGGTAAAGATAAAGTTACTCAAGTATACTTAACTGATGCCTATTATGCTTTTTCAACTAAAAAAATAGACAATGGAGAAGGCTGATATTGTTGCTGTATATTTGGTCACTTTAGGTGTTTAGAAGTATAATATTGAACATTTGGGCAAGTCTTCAAATCCTTAGATAGTAAAATGGTATTAAATCAAATTATTAAAAGGCGCTTGGCGTTTCCAAGGAAGGATACAGCAATTAAAATTGAAAAAAGGCATATTCTCCTGGTTACTTGCCAAAGAGTTGAAAAAAAGAAGTAGCTGTAATTATTAAATATGGCATAACAATAATATGAAAAAGCCTGTAATCATTTGTGTGGACGATGAATCAACAATAGTTGAAAGCCTGGAAATTCAGCTAAAAAAATATTGCACTAATGAATACCTCATTGAAACTGCCAGTGATGGCGAAGAAGCTTTAGAACTAATTGAAGAATTGCTAGCCGATGAATATGAAATTTCGCTAGTAATTGCTGATTGTATTATGCCCAAAATGCAAGGTGATGAATTATTAATTCGTATCCATGCACTTACGCCTGAAACATTCAAAGTTATGCTAACAGGGCAAGCTAATATTGAAGCCGTAGTAAATGCAATTAATGGGGCAAATTTATATCGTTACCTCACTAAACCTTGGCAGGATGAGGATCTAAAGTTGACAGTCCAAGAAGCACTACGCAGTTATTTTCAGGATAAACAGCTTGCGGAACAAAATGCAAAATTAGCAGAATACAATCAAAACTTAGAACAAGTAGTTAAAATTCGTACTGAGGAATTAGAAGAAAAAAATAGACAGGTTATTGCGAGTGAAAAAAAGTATCGAGATCTAGTTGAAACATCGCAGGACACAATTTGGTCGGTAGATGCCCTTGGGCGTTACACATTCGTCAATCAGGCTGTTAAGCAGATGTACGGCTACGAACCTGTTGAAATGCTGGGGCGGCGTTTTGCAGATTTCATGACGCCGGAACAATATGCTAAAGATTTAGAGGTTTTCCAACAGATTCTGGAAGGAGAACCGTTATTCCAGTATGAGACAACCCATGTAGCTAAAGATGGCAGACGGATTCATCTGCTATTTAATGCGATCGCCTTGCGAGATGACGAGGGAAATATCATTGGCACAACTGGTACAGCCTCAGATATTACCAAGCGCAAACAGACACAAGAAGCGCTTTTGGCGAGTGAAAAAAAGTATCGTGCCTTAGTAGAAGCCTCCCAGGACATAATCTGGTCGGTCGATGCCCTTGGGCGTTATACATTTGTCAACCAGGCTGTTAAACAGATTTACGGCTACGAACCCGAAGAAATGCTTGGTCGGCAGTTTGCAGAGTTCGAGCCACCCGAACAAATTATCCGAGATTTAGAGACATTCAAGCGTCTTCTAGAGGGAGAATCTGTAGTCCAGTATGAAAGTACGCAACTCGCAAAAGATGGCCGACAAATTTATCTGATGTTTAATGCGATCGCGCTGCGGGACGACAAGGGAAATGTCATTGGAACAACTGGCACAGCCTCAGATATTACCAAACGCAAGCAAACAGAAGAGGCGTTGCGCGAAAGAGAGTCGATGTTGAGCCAAATTACTAACACAATGCCGGGTGCAGTTTATCAATTTATGCTAACTGCCCAAGGCCAAAAAAAGTATCCCTTTATCAGCGAAGGCGCTTACGAACTCCTGGGATATACCGCAGAACAGTTAATGCAAGATTATGCATTGCAGTGGAACCAAATTCTTCTAGAAGACCGCGAGAGGTTGGAGGAATCAGTTAATACTTCTGCCCAGCAACATCAGCCCTGGTTTGAAGAATTTCGCATCAATCACACCAACGGGCAAGTCCGGTGGATTCAAGGTCACTCCTTGCCAGGAGAACCGCTACCGGATGGTACTCTAATTTGGACGGGTACTCTAATCGACATTACAGATCGCAAGCAAAGGGAAGAAGCACTGCGATTAATTGTCGAGGGGACAGCATCAAAAACTGGCGATGAATTCTTTCGCTCCTGCGTTCGTTATCTAGCTAAGTTATTACATATTCGCTACGCACTGGTTACGGAGTGGGCAGATCTAGCCAAAACCAAACTGCGTACTCTGGCATTTTGGACAGGCGATGACTTCGGTGAAAACTTCGAGTACTACATAGCTAACACTCCGTGTCGCAATGTTATCGAAGGGACGACGTGCTACTACCCACAAAGCGTACAAACCCTCTTTCCTAGCTATGGAAATTTAGTAACGCTGGGCGCACAAAGCTACATAGGCATCCCGTTGATTAACACTTCCGGGAACATATTAGGCCATTTGGCGGTGATGGACATCAAGCCAATAGTCAACGCTTCATCCAGTGGAGGCATCCCCTCAGAACACCTCTACATTTTAAAAATTTTCGCAGCGAGAACAGCAGCCGAACTAGAGCGCAAATTGGCAGAAGATGCCCTCAAACGAACTGCTTTTGCCGCTGATGCTGCCAACCGCGCCAAAACCGAATTTCTCTCCAGGATGAGCCACGAACTGCGTACCCCCCTCAACGCTATCCTCGGCTTTACCCAGGTGATGAACCGCAATCCATCCCTCCCTACTGAAGCGCATGAACAATTGGGAATCATCAGTCGCAGTGGCGAGCATTTACTCGAATTGATCAACGACATTTTGCAAATGGCGAAAATTGATTCAGGCAAGGTAACGCTGAATGAAACTAGCTTTGACCTTTATTATATGCTTGAAGCTTTCAAAGAGATGTTTCAACTCAAAGCCAAAATTAAGGGCATCAAGCTAATTTTTGATAAAACACCAGATGTTCCACAATATGTGCAGACAGATGAAAGTAAGTTACGTCAAATCTTAATTAACCTCTTGGAAAATGCCATCAAATTTACAGAAGCAGGCGAGGTAACTTTGCGGTTGAGAGTTGAGCAGGGGAGCGATCGCGCCCCTCTGCGGTTGTTATTTCAAGTAGAAGACACTGGGTCTGGCATTGCTCCTGAAGAAATGCACCTTTTATTTAAACCCTTTGAACAAACTGAAACGGGTCGAAAATCTCAGCAAGGAACCGGGTTGGGATTACCCCTCAGTCAACAATTTGTACAACTTATGGGAGGAGATATTACCGTTAGCAGTACTTTGGGGAAAGGAACAATTTTTCAATTTTATGTCCCGCTTTGTCTGGCTCAGTCGCACGAAGTTAGCACACCCCAGGAAACGCGACGAGTTATTGGTTTAGCACCTGACCAGCCCAAATATCGCATCCTTATCGTTGATAATGTCCAATCGAGTTGCCTGCTGCTGGTTAAAATGCTGACATCGGTAGGATTTGATGTGCGCGAGGCTAGCAATGGTGTAGAAGCAATTGCTTTATGGGAGAGCTACTCACCCCACCTAATTTTCATTGATATGGTGATGCCCGTAATGGACGGGTATGAAGCCACTTGCCAGATTAAGGCGAGGGAGCAGGCGAGTAGGGGAGCAGGCGAACAGGGGAGTTTATCACTCCAAAATCAAAAATCTAAAACCGAGAATCAAAAAACTGTGATTATTGCCCTGACTGCAAACGCCTTTGAGGAAGAAAGAGCCGTTATTATGTCGGCAGGCTGCGACGATTTTGCGAGCGAGCCTTTGCAAGAGGAGACTATTTTTTCAAAAATAGCTCAACACCTGGAGGTGCGCTATATCTATGAAGAACCGCCAGCCATAAATTTGGAGGTCAAACCACAGGATGAGGAAAGTCGGAGCGATCGCTCTGTTGAGGTTTACTTGTCTCAAATGCCTGACGAGTGGGTGACACAACTATATCAAGCGGCTGCTGTAGGCTCAGATTGTCAGATTCTTCAGCTAATTGAACAAATCCCGTCTACCCATGCTCCTTTGCGTCATACCTTGATAGATTGGGTGAATGACTTTCTTTTTGAGCGAGTCATAGATTTAATTAAACAAGTTAAAGAATAGATAAAAGGGGAGAGGAAATTTTCATAATTTCTAATTCCCAATCATCCCCATCTCCAAAAGAGAGAATGATTAACAATCAAACTAACCCGAGCAAACGGGAAATTCTAGTTGTTGATGATACACCCGACAACGTGCGCCTTTTATCAACAATGTTGACCGAGCAGGGGTACAACGTTCGGAAGGCTCTTTCGGGGCAGATGGCATTGATGTCAGTGCAGACAGTGCTGCCAGATCTGATTTTGCTAGATATTAATATGGCGGGTCTGAATGGCTATGAAGTTTGTACTCAGTTAAAAGCAGATGCACAAACTCGTGACGTTCCGGTGATTTTTATCAGCGCTCTGGATGATGTATGGGATAAGGTAAAAGCTTTTAGTGTTGGTGGCGTAGATTACATTACCAAGCCTTTTCAGAGAGAAGAAGTTATAGCTCGTGTTGAGAATCAATTAAGGCTTCGTTCGCTCGCCTTACAGCTCCGAGAGCAAAATGAAAGGCTACAACAAGAAATTGGCGATCGCATTAAAGCTGAAGAATCGATGCGGTTGTTAGTCGAGCGAGAAAAATTGCTGAGTCAAATCTCTCAAAGAATTAGACAATCGCTTGATTTAGAAGAAATTCTCAGCCGAACAGTGTGCGAAGTGCGACAATTTCTCCAAACCGATCGGGTGGTAATTTATCAGCTTAAACCGGACGGGAGTGGAGCGATCGCGCAAGAATCTGTTTCTAAAGAGGAGCTATCAGTTATAAATAGAACGGTCTACGACCCCTGTTTTAACAAAAGTTACATTGAAAAGTATATTAAAGGTCACATTCTAACGGTTGAAGATATTTATACAGCAGGGATTACGCCATGCCACGTCGAATTTTTAGCTCAATTTCAAGTCCGCGCTAACTTAGTTGTTCCTATCTTGCAAACCGCGCCGGAACGATTAAGTGTGAACGCTGAAGATGCAGTAATCGATGCAAATACAGAACTGCAAAATTGCAGTTTGTACGGTTTACTTATCGCTCACCACTGTAGCGCAGCGCGACACTGGCAGCCAGAGGAAATAGATCTCCTTAAAGAATTATCAACGCAAATAGGAATTGCTGTACAGCAAGGAGAACTTTATCAACAGCTATATCAGGCTGAACAACGATATCACAGCATTGTAGAAAACGCGATCGCGGGTATTTTTCAATCCACACCAGAGGGAAAATACCTCAGCGCTAATCCCGCTCTGGCAAATTTATATGGTTACAACTCACCCGAAGAACTACTATCAAGTTTGCAAAACATCTGGGAGCAACTTTATGTAGACCCTAACCGCCACCGCGAGTTTATAGAGGCGATGGAAGCTGACAATGCTGTTGTTGGATTTGAGTCTCAAGTCTATCGTAAAGACGGCAGTATTATCTGGATTTTGGAAAATACCCGTGCTGTACGTGATTCAAAGGGAGCGCTGCTGTACTACGAAGGTACGGTTTCTGACATTACCGAGCGCAAGCTAATCGCAGAAGCACTGCGCTTGCAACAGGAACAAAGCGAAAACTTACTTCTAAATATATTACCAAGCTCTATTGCCGAGCGATTGAAACAAAAGCAAAGTATCATTGCTGACAACTTTGAGGCTGTTAGCGTGATGTTTGCTGACATCGTTGGCTTTACCGAGATGTCCTCGCGAAAATCTCCCGCCGAGCTAGTTCAAATTCTAAATGTTATTTTCTCAAAATTTGACCAGCTTGCCGAACAGTATGGATTGGAGAAAATAAAGACAATTGGTGATGCATATATGGTGGTGGGGGGTTTGCCAACACCACGAACAGATCATGCCGAAGCGATCGCTCTAATGGCACTTGACATACAAGCAGAAATTAAAAGGCTAAATATTTTAACAGGTGAAGCTTTTAATCTCAGGATTGGTATCCACTCAGGTCCAGTTGTTGCAGGTGTAATTGGCATCAAAAAGTTCATCTACGATTTGTGGGGAGATACAGTTAATATTGCTAGTCGTATGGAATCTCAGGGGATAATTGGCGAAATTCAAGTAACAGCGACAACTTATGATTTATTGCAGGATAAGTATGAATTTGCGAAACGAGGCGTTATTCCTATTAAAGGTAGAGGAAGAATGACTACCTATCTGCTTTTAGAGAAAAAATGAGTTAGTATTGCAAATAATTCTAGAGTTTTTATCTAGTTTTAATCTTTATTTTGGTAAAATTATTGTAGCTAATTTAAATTGGATTAATTTTGTAATTTTAAGGAAAAAATTTATTTCTTATTTAAATTTTTATAGAATTTATGCTATCAAATAACTAATCGCTTGTAAATTGCAGTAGTTCATAATCTTTTGGTGTGTCAATGTCGATAGCACCTTTGGCAAAAGAAATAGAAAGAACGTTGCGATCGCATCTTTTAATTACTTGTTTTGCTCCTTCACTACTCTTGAGGTTAGCCAGCTCTGAAAAAAAACTGCTACTAAATAAAGCTGGTACGCCTCGCGTTCCTGCATACTCAGACGCAACAATGGGTTTACCCATAAGATAATAAGCCTCAACCAGTTGATTAATAACTTCAGGAGAGACAAACGGTTGATCGCAAAGCATCAATACGGCTGCTTCTATTTCCTCTGGCGCAGCTTCTAACATTTTAATACCGCAACGAATCGAAGTAGACATCCCCTCATTCCATTGCAAATTTTCTACTACCTGCACTTCCGGGTGATTAACCTCGTGTTGCAATAATTCCGCATAAGCTCCCAGCACAACCACAAGCGGACGACACATTGAAGCAATAGCAACTTCTACAGCATTAGCTAGAAAACTGCGCCCGCGATAAGACAACAATTGTTTAGGAGTACCCATGCGAGTTGAAGCGCCCGCAGCTAAAATTACAACACCAACAGGAAAATGCTTTACTTGCATATTTATCTTCTGTTTTCATTGTTATGAGTATGAATTGGTGCTTTTCTTTCTCTGAGCAATCCGCCTGTACGATTTGCTAAAACAGCTTTGATTTCAGCCGCGATCGCTAGAGCAATTTCCTCTGGAGAATCAGCGCCAATATCGATACCAATAGGAGCGTACAAGCGAGCGAGTTGGGCTAGCGTTGGTGCGCTTTCTTGTGCCAAAATCTCCTGAAGTAACTTTTCAGTTCTTTTCTTAGGGCCAAGCATACCTAAATATCGCACGGGCGATGGTAAAAGAATTTTTAAAAGTTCTAGATCGTGCATATAGTTATGAGTCATAACTACAGCTACCGTGCGATTATCAATCTGAACGTATTCTTGTATGTTCTCCGGACGAGAAACAATAACTGCATCAGCTAGAGGAAACTGCTGTTTAGTTGCATAAGCAGAGCGGCTATCAACTATAGTTACATACCATCCCAGCTCTTTAGCAAAACGTACTAACGGCAAAGCATCCCCACCAGCACCAAAAATTACTAGGGAAACTGGTGGCGCGATCGCTTCGATGAAAACTTCCACATTGCCAGTCAACAATGGGTAAACTTTAACTATTGATTGGTTGCTTGTTAGGGCTATTTGGGCATCATCCAGAATGCTTTTAACAACTGAAGACTCTGAAATATTGCTCTCTATATTTCCGTCTGAGTACAACCTTAAATATTCGCCAACTTTAACGTTTAATTCACCTTCAATTCGGAAAATTGTTGCCATAACTCCTGGCTCCCTTTGGCGCAGACACTCTGCCAGGAATGCTGTAGGACTTAGATTGCTTTGTGGTAATATCGCCTCAATTAAAACCTCAACTCTGCCATTGCAACCCAGCCGCATACCCCAAATAAGATCGTCATCGGAAGTTGTGTCGTAGGTAACGAGAACAGGTTCGCCTGAGTCCATCACCTGTCTAGCGCGTTCAAAGACATCCTGCTCCAGACAACCACCGCTGATAGAGCCGACAGTAGTGCCATCAGGAGTTATCAACATCCGAGCGCCCGGTCTGCGATAAGTAGACCCGTTGACTTTAACGACAGTGGCAAGGGCAGCAGTTTTACCGCAATTTTTTAGCTGCTTAAATGCTGCAACAATATCCTGTAACTCTTTCATAATTGGGTACTGCAAGCAAGCCAAAAGTCAAAAAGCAAAACCAAGAAAAGTAGGAGCTTTTTAACTTTTGGCTCGTGATTATAGGCAAATTAAATGTGGAACAATTTACAGCAGCTTATCCGGCGTAATTGGTAAATCGCGGATGCGCTTGCCCGTTGCGTGGTAAACAGCATTTGCCACCGCCGCTGCTACCCCAGTGATGCCAATTTCACCAACACCTTTAGCTCCTATAACATTGACGTGGGGATCTGTTTCTTCCACAAAGTACGCTTCAATTGCAGGAATATCGGCGTTGACGGGTACGTGATATTCGCCCAAGTTGGGGTTGACGATACGCCCGAACCGACTATCGGTGATAGTTTCTTCGAGTAGCGCCATACCAATGCCCATAACAATACCGCCAATCATCTGCGATCGCGCTGTCTTTAAATTCAAAATCTGTCCCGCGCCAAAAGCTCCTACAAAGCGCGTAACGCGGACTGTACCAAAGTCGGGATCTACGCGCACCTCGGCGAATTGTGCGCCAAACGAGTGCATGGAATATTTCTTCTCTGGTTGGTCAAACTTAGCATCGAAGTTTGCTTCCACCATCTTAAGATTTTGGCGCTTCAGCACAGATTCGTAGGTTTCTGTTTTCCCCTTATCGCTTTTGACAA
Organism: Microcoleus sp. FACHB-831; assembly: GCF_014695585.1. Lineage (NCBI taxonomy): Bacteria > Bacillati > Cyanobacteriota > Cyanophyceae > Oscillatoriales > Microcoleaceae > Microcoleus > Microcoleus sp. FACHB-831. Next base: position 20,017 of record NZ_JACJON010000056.1, read on the forward strand.
AAATTTTGCCGCCTTCAATCGCGAGTTCGCTATCGGGGATGTTATAAAGTGGCGATCGCTTATCCGCACGGGCTATCTCCAGCACCTTTGCGAGTGCCGTTTGCGTCGCTCCTACAACAGCACTACCGACGGAAGCAACTGTCGCGGAACCGCCAGAAACTGGCGCACGCGGCATTGCAGTATCGCCGAGTTCAAATTTCACCCGCTCAAATGGTACTCCCAACACATCGGCGATCGCTTGCGCCATTACCGTTGCCGTACCCGTACCCATCTCATGCGTACCGCTTTGCACAACGACGCTGCCATCTTGCATAATTCGTGTTGTGGCGCTAGCGGGAAAGCGGACTACAGGATAAGTTGCACTTGCCATTCCCATCCCAATCAGATAACGACCATCCCGCATAGAACGCGGTTCGGGGGTTCTGCGCGACCAGCCGAATTTCTCCGCCCCAAGTTGGTAAGATTCCTTCAGCGACTTGCTCGACCAAGGCAAGCTACCATCCGGGTCGGTGTCCGCGTGGTTACGCAGGCGCAACTCAATCGGGTCGAGTTTGACAGCATATGCAAGTTCGTCGAGAGCAGCTTCCAAAGCATACATTCCCGGAGCTTCTCCAGGAGCGCGCATAAATGTCGGTTTCCCTTTGTTGAGGCGGACTACCCGTTGCGAGGTTTGCAGGTTGGGGGTGGCGTACATCATGTGCGTTGATTTGGTGAACGGTTCGACGAATTCACCTATTGCTTCTTCGCAACTATCGGAGATGCCTTTATGAGCTAATGCAGTCAAGCGTCCGTCGCGCTTCGCTCCCAGTATAATTTGCTGCTCGGTCTGCGCTCGATGTCCAACGGATGCAAACATCTGCGGGCGCGTCAACACTACCTTTACCGGACGATTGACGCTGCGGGCGGCTAGGGCGGCTAGGGGGACGTGCGACCACATACTCCCTTTACAGCCAAACGCGCCGCCGATGAACTGACAGATGACGCGCACATTTTCTTCTGGAAGGCCGAAAGCTTTTGCTAAAGTTGTACGCACGCCGAAGGTGTTCTGCGTGGAATCGTAAACTGTTAGCTTTTCCCCCTCCCAGATGGCGGTTGTGGCGTGCGGTTCCATCGGGTTGTGGTGTTCGGTAGGGGTGGTGTAAGTTTGTTCAACCCTAACTTCCGCTTCCGCCAGACCTTGTGCCAAATTGCCGCGTTCGGTATCTGCTGGTTTACTGAAGCCAACCATCCCTTTAGGCATAGCCGCGCGATCGCGTTCCATCTTTGTTAGAGGCGGTTGTTCTTCGTAAGCGACGCGCACGAGTGAAGCGGCGTGGGTAGCGCGTTCCAAGGTATCGGCGATCGCAACCCCAACGTACTGTCCGCTGTGATGTATATTCCCGTCTTGCAATGGGATGCGATTTTCCGCTGCGGCTCCCCCTTGCATCATACCGGGCATGGCGACAAATTTAGTTGCGTTCAGGTGGGTGAGAATTGCTAGAACACCAGGCAATTTTTCCGCCGCACTAATATCGATACTCTTGATATTGCCACGCGCAATAGTACTGCCAATAAGCACTGCATAGGCAAGTTTATCTTGGGGAAATTCAGCCGAGTAACGTGCTGCGCCTGTAACCTTCAAGCGTCCGTCAACCCGGTTCATCGGCTTACCGACGGCTTTGTTGTTATTTTGATTTGCGTTCATGCTGTAGTTCCTTCTGCTGCTGTGGCGATCGCGAGAGCAATAGCCCGCTTAGACATTTCAACTTTGAAAGCGTTGTACTGATATGGTTTAGCTTCTCGCACAGTCGCCTCGGCTGCTGCTTGAAATGTCTGCGCGTTCGCTTTGGCACCAACTAAAATTTGTTCTGCTGCGATCGCCCGCCAAGGCTTATGCGCTACCCCCCCCATTGCTACTCTTGCGCCCCGAATTGTACCGTTGTCAATATCTAAGGCAGCAGCAACGGAAACTAAAGCAAAGGCATAACTTGTGCGATCGCGTACTTTCAGATAATGCGACGCACGGGCAAAACGCGATTCTGGTAAGTCCACCGCCATAATTAGCTCGTCGCGTCCCAGGACGGTATCAATTTCTGGCGTATCGCCGGGTAAACGGTGAAATTCACTAATAGGGATTTGTCGTTCTCCGTTTGGCCCCTCTACGCGCACCATTGCGTCAAGTGCCGCTAGGGCTACGCACATATCCGAAGGATGGGTGGCAATACACTTATCGCTAGTGCCAAAGATGGCGTGAATGCGGTTGTATCCTTCAATAGCTGCACATCCCGACCCGGGCGATCGCTTATTGCACGGCATCGCCGTATCGTAGAAGTAGTAACATCGCGTTCTTTGCATCAAATTGCCGCCCATCGTTGCCATATTTCGCAGTTGCGGCGACGCACCAGCAAGTAAGGCTTGGGAAAGTAAAGGATAGCGATCGCGTATTAACTTGTTATTAGCTACATCGCTATTCCTTGCCAACGCCCCGATTCTCACGCCACCTGAAATTGTCTCTACTTTCTCTAACGGTAGTCGCGTAATGTCAACCAGACGATCCGGTTGCATCACCCCCTCTTTCATCAGATCGAGTAAATTTGTGCCGCCTGCAATAAATTTTGCTTTCTGGTCGCCAGCGACAGTTTGAATAGCTGTACCCTGGCTGGTAGCGCGGACATAGCTGAATGGTTTCATAATTATTTTTTGAGCTTAGTTGCTACCCTGCTTTAAGCTTTCATTTCCCGCACTTCTTGCACTGCTGCGACAATACCTGGATAAGCACCGCAACGACAAATATTGCCACTCATGCACTCCCTAATTCCCTCATCGGATGACGGACAACCTTCTGCTAGCAGACCAACCGCCGACATAATTTGACCGGGGGTGCAGTAACCGCACTGAAAGCCATCGTGCTTGATGAATGCTGCTTGTAGTGGGTGAAGTTCTTCCCCTCGCGCTAAACCTTCAATTGTGGTAATTTCGTCTCCTTCGTGCATGATTGCAAGGGTGAGGCACGAGTTAATGCGCCTTCCATCTATCAATACCGTACACGCGCCGCACTGTCCGCGATCGCACCCTTTCTTACTACCTGTCAGCCCGATGCGTTCTCGCAGTGCATCCAGGAGGGTGACGCGGGGTTCAATTTGCAATGGGTATGACTTACCGTTTACTCGCAGCATTACCGCAACGCTATCACCTGCTAACCCTGCGGGTGTTGGGGAAGTGGGTTTAGGGTTTGTTTGTGCTATGACTTTCTTGGTAAACTCCCCAACTGTAGTTGCTACTACACCCAGGATGATTAACTGCCCAAACCGTCTTCGCCTCAGCCTCAGTTTCATAGCTTCACTCCTATATTTTGCATAAGTTTAATTAATATCAACAGCGATCGCCTCACCCAGTCTTGATTGTTGATACAGAGCTAGCGCTCAAACCCAGCTGAGTTATAAATTACCGCTATTAGCGATCGCTATTATAAATTATCTACCTTTAGCCGGAAGTATTTGTCTACTGCTTGGCCATTATTCTTTCTTCCCAGTTGCGTTTACTCATCCCTAAGACAGATATTTTCAATATTGAAAATCTTAATACTTTAAATATATTGCCATCCAAGGCCGTTGATATTTCCTAACCTTTCATGGCAAAAGGCTTGAGTAGCTATATGTAAGCGTCTCAAACCCGAATTAACCAAACTAATTTTAAGAGCGATCGCTATTTGTAATGTCAGTCCTACTCGCCTGCTTCACTAAACATTATAGATTGAGCGAGAATTGAACGAAAATTTGGTATAAATCGTAACTTTTTTATAATTGTGTGTCTCTGTTACGAGCGATACAAGCATCCGGTTCTTGGTTGTAAGTAGCAGGAATAAGAATGTAATTTCTAAAGGTATATTTTTGTCCTCCCAAGCAAGTAATATTTTTTTACTGTGGCAAATTTGGATGGAACAATTGTATCTCTGGGTGTTTTTGTAACATTCAGTGCAGCCACAACAATTTTGCATCCAGAAAAAGCAACATAGTGAATATCACCCAATTGTATGAGCCAGGATACCCCGCTGGGATGATATAATTGGATTATGTTCTTTAGGTAACTAAACTGCTGGAAAATTGTTTAGTTATTAAAATTTAGATTACTCTTCTTTAGCGCCTTTACATTTTCCGACTAAATTGCCTAATTTTAATTACTTGTAATTGTTAATAAATACACTGCTTGCTATTGTTTGTAGTGCTATATTCCTGAAGGTGATTTATATGTTAAATAGCGGTGTAACTATAAACACAACCTTTTCTAAATGCATTAGATAAAAAGCCCCTTATAAATCCTCCCTTGGGAAGGCGTGCCGAAAAACAGGACTTGTTACTCTACTTAATAATAGATAGATTTTTTAGTCAAACCTCTAAGTTTAGGAGGAATTACCTATTAAAATCTATTTTTAGAGCTTGGAGTTTCCCGGCCTAAGTTTTAAGATACAACAACAGCCTAATGTAAATTAAATAGCTATTCGTCAGGGTCTGGAAGTTCGTAACCGCAGAGAAAACCGCGATCGCTTTCGTTTGGCTATCTTTACGGGCGCCTAGCTAGGCGCCCCTAGTATATGTGGACTTGCTGCGTAAGTCCTGTAAATGAAAGTAACAATCAAGCTCAGATTAACTTTTTAAAACTTATTTAGGCCGTATGTTCAGCGAAGTAGAAAATACCAATTTAGCACAAGCAAATCCTCTTGCAGTTCAGGAAATACCAGAAAATACATCATTAACGGCACTTCCTGCAAATCAACCTTATAAAATTTCAAAGCCAGAAATTCGGTCAAGCCTTAAGGCATTAACTATCGAAGGTGTCGTCGCTACAATCTTTTACAGCATTATTGGCGGCGCGTTGCTGAGTAACTTTTTGCTGGATTTGGGTGCAGGGCCAGTGGAAATTGGTATGCTTGCGTCTATTCCTCAGCTGACGAATCTTCTCCAACCGCTGGGAGCATATATAGCAGATCGAACCAAGAGCCGCCACTGGTATGCCCTCTTCACCTTCGGTCCGCCACGTCTGCTGTGGCTGATTTTGGTACCAGCAATCTGGATGGTCAGCTCATCTCAACTCGCTCCGCATCGGCTGGTGCAGTTGACATTAGCAATTATCTGGGTGGTAAATATCATGGAAGCTTTGGGTCGTGCTTCCTGGTTTAGCTGGCTGGCTGTGTTAGTACCTCCGCGCTTCCGGGGGCGGTATTTTGGCCTTCGCAACAGCTTTCTAAGCTTAACGAGTTTGATCGGCGTGCCGCTACTTGGTCTAGCAGTGTCGAAGTGGCCTGGTGGAACGCTTCAAGGCTACGGGACGATTTTGGTTGTAGGAATTGTGTTCGGGCTGGTTAGCCTGATCTTCCAGTTCTTTATGAGCGATGTGAACCCGCAGCTAGTGCATGCGACGCATTCAGAGACAACCGAAAACTCGCGCTGGGGAGAAGCTAAAACCTTCTTCAAGAACAGTAATTTTTTGAAGTTTTTGCTTTACTCGGGTCTGTGGAGTTTTGCCGTTAACATCAGCGCTCCCTTCTTTAACCTCTACTTGCTGGATAACTTAAATATAGATGTCAGTGTAGTAACGATCTATAACAGCTTAGGAGCTGGCGCTAACTTACTGATGCTAATGGTATGGGGCAAACTGGCAGATCGAGTTGGGAATCGCCCGCTGATGATAGTAGTGGGACTTTTAGTGGCGCTGACGCCTTTATTGTGGCTAGAAGCTGGAACAGATCCTATTTTTCTTTGGGCTTGGTTTCCCTTCTTGCACATACTGGGTGGTGGGACGTGGGCGGCGATTGACCTTTGCAGCGGCAATCTTTTGATGGGAGTGACACCGCTACGCAATCAGTCGATTTACTTCGCGATCGCGGCGGCTGTTCCTGGTGTCACTGGTGCAGTAGGCATCACCCTTGGGGGCTTTTTAGCGACTCTGACTGATGTCGGTGGTTTGCCGGGGGTGTTTGCTCTGTCAGCCGTCGTGCGGTTGGCTGCCCTCCTGCCCTTGGTTTTTGTAGGAGAGCAGCGTTCTGTGCGCGTGCGTCACCTCTGGCGAGTCCTTTCCCCACTCCGGCGGCAAGGGGCAGTTCTTCAAGGAGGAGGCATCGGTTTTCAACCATTTACTGAAACCGAGGAGGAATTATTAGCTGTAAGCCCAGTTATTGAGCCTTCAGCGGTTGATTTACCTTAGAGATTACTCGTACATTGCAATTAAAAATGGGGATTTTTATTTAAATAAAAGTCCCCATTTTAGTTTAAGTCACTCTACTTTATGCATGACGCTTTTGATGCCACTGCCATGCATGAGCTATGATTTCGTTGATGTCGGGATACTGGGGATTCCAACCCAAAATTTTTCTGGCTTTGTCGCTACTACCGACTAAGGCAGGTGGATCTCCAGCGCGGCGATCGCGTTCTTCCGTTTTAATTTCTCGCCCCGTTATTTTCTTTGCAGCTTCTATTACTTCTCTGACTGAAAATCCGCTGCCATTCCCTAGATTAAATACGTCGCTGTTTCCCCCTTTCAGCAGATAATCTAGACCCAAAACGTGGGCTTGCGCCAAGTCGGCAACGTGAATGTAATCCCGAATGCAAGTGCCATCTCGCGTTGGATAATCTGTGCCTAAAATTGAGATAACATCGCGCTTCTGCATAGCAGTTAGCAGCACTAGAGGAATCAGGTGAGTTTCGGGTGCGTGATCTTCACCCAGCAACCCATCTGGGTTAGCGCCTGCGGCGTTAAAGTAGCGGAAACAGACAGACTTGAAATCGTAAGCTGTATCAAAATCAGATAAGATGCGCTCTACCATCCACTTGGTAGTTGCATAAGGGCTGATGGGGTCTTGGGGATGGTCTTCAGTAATAGGAACAAACTTGGGCACGCCATAAAGAGCGCAAGTAGAAGAAAATACAAATTTTTTGATGGATGCTGCCACCATTGCTTCTAAGAGAGTCAACGTACCTGCAACATTGTTGTGGTAATATTTGCCTGGTTCGCTGACAGATTCGCCCACAGCAATAAAAGCGGCAAAGTGCATTACGGCAGCAATCTTGTGGGTGGTAAATATTTCATTAAGGAGGGCGCGATCGCTCGTATCGCCGACAATTAATTTTACCTTTAAAACCTGTTCTACAATTTCTCGATGACCATAAGACAGGTTATCAAGAACAATTACTTCGTATCCTGCTTGTTGCAAAGCTAATACTGCATGGGAGCCAATATAACCCGCTCCCCCTGTTACTAAAATGGTTAATTTATCTTCAGGCATGGTTGCTCCCTCCTAACTGCGATCGCGTTTATATTTTAAAATTTTCCCCCGAATGAGTCCGGGGGATTACAATTTTCTGATTTTAGATTTTGCCCACCAGAGTTTCTTGGCGGGGATGATGATTTAGATGCTTCCCACGCCTGAAATTTCTACTAATCTAAAATTGGCTGCGCTCGTCGAAGTAGCGAGACATGGCATTATCAAGACAAGGAAGCATTGCGCCGCGCTTGCTGCCGAGAACGCTATATGTTGGACGAGGTGCGGCAAGACCAAGCTCTCGCGTGGGGCGAGATTCGATACGACTTGCATCGACACCAGCACGAGCAGCGGCTAGCCGTGCCAAGTCATCCCAAGCGATCGCGCTCTTATTAGCCAAATGCCACAAGCCGTACTCGCCATCAATTAACAGATCGAGACTGGCATGGACAAGATCGGGCACGTAGGTAGGCGAAACCACCGCATCAGAAGCAGCGACAAAGCTATGCCCAGCTTCGAGACAGCGTAGCGCAATAGTAACGAAGTTGTACTCATCCCAAGGCCCGAAAAACGCACTGGTGCGGATAACCAGCGATGATGGATTAGCCGTTAAGACCCGCTCCTCTGCAAGGACTTTGCTGCGCCCATATACGTTGAGGGGTGCAACTGTATCGCTCTCTATATAAGGAACTCCACCATCCCCATTAAATACAAGGTCTGATGAGAAGGTGAGCAACGCCACTCCCCTCGCAGCGCACGCAGCCGCGAGTATTGCTGGCCCTTCAGCGTTCACGCGCAGGCAGGCATCGGGTTCGCGCTCTGCATCGTCCACTCTAACGTATCCGGCAGCGTTCACAACCGCCCAAGGATTCAACTCACTCAGCGCCCTATCGACGGAAACGGGGTCAAGAATGTCCATATCTTGCCGTGTCAGCAGACGGTAGGGAATACCCCGGACTTCGCACAGTCGGGCAAAAGCCTTACCCAGCGTTCCTGTTGCTCCAATAATGGCTAGGGGGCGCACAACTTTTTGATTGTGGATTGTGGATTGTGGATTTGGCATTTCTATTGGACAGCAACTAGCTGGTGGATAAAGCAGCCTAACAGGTCGATGCCACCATCCAGGCAGATCGAGGAGGGGGTGGTTTGGTTCGCGTCCATCTGCTAAATCCCGTAGCATCTGGGCGAGGGCGGTAGCGCGGGGATAAGAGGCACGCATATCGAACACGCCCGGTTCGTAGTGACCCTCTATCCGGGTTAGCAAACTATTCCAGTCGTAAGCGCCTAGAAGCGACCAAGCTGTGACAGCACGCACGTCCACGCCTTCGCCCCGCAGAGTTTTCGCCGCATTCCAGATCTCGTACAGCCAGCGCAGTTGCTCTTCGCGGGTGCAACCGAGGTGTGCCTCGGTGACAGCGATGGGTAGCCTGTAGCGTTCCCATGCTTCTTTTAGACGTGCGGCGGGATTAATAGCCGCATCCTCTTCGGCGCAGACACGCACCGCTTCTACGTCTGCATATCTATGCAGCCCGTTTCCGCCATGCGATCGCGTCGGGTAGTATTCTAGACGGTCGTCGAGGAAGCGATCGCTCGTCACATAATGGTTAATTCCCATTATGTCTGGCGGGCAAGGATTATCTAGAAACCAATTTAATTCCGCTTCGCTCACTCCACACTGGCGTAGATACTTCCACGTTGGGCGATCGCGATTCAGTTTTCCGCACAGCAGATCGAAACTCAACCAGCGGCGCTCGTTCTCCAGCTCTGCCTGATACGCTAGTAGCGGCGTGCTGAAAATCTTACCCAAATCCTCGGTCTGCACCAGTTTGGCGTTTGGGTTTACCTCGCGGATTGCCCGCATCGATAGTATTGTTGCCCGACATTGCATCAACAAAGCACGGCCAAAAGTTAGATCGTCTCGACCGTGAGGATACCAATGGCCGTACAATCCGCTAAATCGCGCCGTCGTCAGCGGCTCATTCACTGGCGTGTAACTGTCCAGCCAAGGATAGCGACTGGCAACCGCACGGGCAAACTCGGCTAGTTTCTCTGGAAATGCCGGATCTATTAAGCTGGTGTCGCGGGGGCCGCTACCATGATGCACAAATCCCACAATCGGGCGAATTCCCAGTTCGCGCAAACGTTCCAATCGCTCATCTGCCCACGACCAGTCAGCACTATCCAGTCCATTTGGTGCAGTCCGTTCCCATAAAACCGGGTAGCGGATGGCACGTATACCAAGTGCTGCAAATTGGTTGAGGTCATCAACCCGCGTCGCGTGACCGTTACGCTCAAGCTGATCGAAATACTCGTTGCCTACACGATTAACTGTACATTCCACTCCACCCCAAACCTCTAAAGGTGGGATAGCGATCGCGTCTTTATTCATCAGTCTCCTCCTACAGGCGTTGTATCTAAAGGCAAAAGCATAGAGAAAGCAAGCTTTTGCCTTTTTGTTTTTTTACTTAGCTACTGCTTCCGAGCGCTGCTTGCTGCCGATCTGTTTGTAGACTGTGAGAGCCTGAGCCACCACTTGATCCATGTTGTAATACTTGTAGGTCGCCAAACGTCCCACGAAATGCACGCCAGGAGTTGCGTCGGCCAGAGCCTTGTATTGCTTGTAGAGTTCTGCATTCTCCGGACGCGGTACGGGGTAGTATGGATCTCCCTCGGCACGCGGATATTCGTAAACAATGCTAGTTTTGGAGTGTTCTTGTCCCGTCAGATACTTAAACTCAGTAACGCGGGTGTAAAGATGTTCGTTGGGATAATTCACTACTGCCTGTGGTTGGTAGACAGGCATATTGTGAGTCTCGTGCTTAAACTCCAACGAACGATAAGGTAGCTTCCCATAACGGAAATTGAAGTATGCATCGACGGGTCCGGTATAGATCATCTCTTTATAAGGGATGATGCCCACGATGTCCCGATAATCAGTGTTCAGCATGATCTTGATGTTCGGATGGTCTAACATCTTCTCGAACATCCGGGTATAGCCGTGCAGAGGCATTGCCTGATAGCTATCTGTAAAATAGCGATCGTCGCGGTTGGTGCGGGTGGGTACGCGGGCAATCACTGACTTATCTAGTTCAGACGGGTCCATATCCCATTGCTTGCGGGTATAGTTGCGGAAAAACTTCTCATAGAGTTCCCGTCCAACTTTGCTGACAACTACATCTTCACTGGTGCGAATGTAATCTTTAGCTTCAGCTACCGATGCAAAGAATTCCTCAAGCTCAAAAGATGTCAGTTTTAACCCGTACATCTTGTTAACAGTATCCAGGTTAATGGGGATGGGCAGCAGTTGACCATCCACGCTGGCAAGTACCCGATGTTCGTATTGCCGCCAAGCCGTGAACTGCGATAGGTACTCGAAAACTTCGCGGGAGTTGGTATGAAAGATGTGCGGGCCGTATTTGTGGACGAGGATGCCAGAATCATCGTAATGGTCGTATGCGTTACCCGCGATGTGGTTGCGGGTGTCAATAATTAGGATTTTATTGCCCTCGCTTGCAAGTCTTTCAGCAAGGACGCTTCCAGCGAAACCAGCACCAACAATCAAATAATCAAACTGTTCTTTGCCACCATTATTGCGATTTGGCTGTCCTGCACCTGTAGCGAGGCGAGCGATCGCCTTTTTATCTAATGCCGACTGTATCAGTTCGCTCATCCCTCCCCAAGTACGTTCCCAAGAAATCTGCTCTAAGAACGCATCAACACGAGCCAACCATCCCGACTCTTGGCAGTCCTCTTTCATTGCTAACTCGGCTGCGGTGACAAACTCTGCAACCGTGTCTGCAATCCTCACCATGTTTTGCTGTCCGTAGGGACGAACGACATCCCGGATCGATGTAGATACAACGGGTTTGCCTGCGGCGAGGTATTCTGGAGTTTTGGTAGGGCTAATGAAGCGGGTTGACTCGTTGCGTGCAAACGGCAGCATCGCCAAATCCCACCCTGCAAGATACTTTGGTAGTTCTTTGTAGTCTTTACCACCGAGATAGTGAATGTTCTCGCGGCGCGGTAAAGTCTCCGGATCGATTTTCACAACTGGCCCAATTATCACTAGATGCCAATCTGGTCGCGCACTAGCAATACCGTCGAGCAATTCCAGGTCTAACCGTTCGTCGATTACCCCATAGAACCCAAGGCGCGGATGGGGAATGTTTGCTTGGTCTGCGGGTTCTTCTGTAATGTTTCTTGCCTGTGCAAAGTGCGGAACTTCTACGCTGCTGGGAAATGCATGGACGTTCGGGTGATGGTCGCGCTTGCTCTCATAAAGGCTTTGACCCCCTGTGAACACCAAATCGGCGCGGCGAAATAGTTCGGCTTCGCGGTCTTTGAGGATGGGCGATGCTCCCTTGAATGCCGACAGCTCATCCATGCAATCGTACACGGTCGCTAGCGGTTTCAAATGCTGGGTGAATGCGATCGCCATCGGCGTGTAGTACCAGCACATATACTGCTGGATATCGTATTGTGCAAACAAATTATCGAGCAAGGCTTTTTGAGCTGAGGTACGCGCTTCCTCGCTCAGATTTTCGGGCAGATGCGGCACTACAACCCATACTCCGCTATCGTGTATGCTGACATCTAGCCGCCCAACTCCCTCATCACTTGTTGGCACATCCGCGCTAAACATCGGTTCTTCGATAAAAAATACCCGCCGTCCTTGAGCGCAGCGGGTGAGAAGATGTTGGGGTCTTTGGAATACGAAATTCCAACGCAAATGAGACAAGCAAATTAAATCCGGTGCATTTGCCTGACACTCGCTAATTTTGGAGTCTTTGTTGGCGGAGCTTACAACTCCTATATCTTGCTTTTCTATATTAGAAGCTTGCTTCAATGGCGATTCTACTAGCACGCTCTGCTTCGTTTCAACCATTTTCGATGCTGCAACGTTGGTAAGATTGTTGTTTTTAATTTGAGCTTGGTGTAGAGACATAGGTTCCGCGGTCTATTTTTTTATTTTGATTAAATTTGCAAAATTTTTTCTACTACCATACTCAGCTAAATCCAAATTTGGTTAGCTAAAATAGAATGGTATTAGAAAAATTAGATGGCCAGCGCTTGTTTTCCCATTTACTAACTTGCAAAGCGCTTCTTTTAAGTCGTTATTCCTTGACTAACTATAACTTTTAAATATTTATAAATTTTCTACCCAAAGAGCGGATTTAATTCTATCTTAAGAATTGTTATAATGTAAAGTTTGATAGTAATCGCTTATACAATTTTTCTGGACAGGGAATCATCGTTTTAGGGCTCCGGGTCTTGTAGGGTAAGCTCTAAAGAAGGTTAGTTGACAAAAACACCATGATGTAGTATGATAAGTTACATCTATAGCTGGAGATACCAGCTCCTTCACCAACATAGAAATTTAGAGTTTGTGTAGGGATCTAATACAACTACGCGATCGCAGGCTGTTCAAATAAGCTGACGAAGTTTTAACCCTGAAAACTCACTAAATAGCTATAAATAAGATTTAAATCAGGCGAATTTGTTAGATGAAGTTGAATATAACCTATAGAAATAAATGTAACTATTTAGCTTATCTTTACTATAAATCCCAAAGTAATGTCTGTTAAATAGTTATTTTCTATCCAAAAGAAGAAGTTAATATTAAAGAATTGTGCATAGAGAGATAAAAATGAAACTCACGAAGAGCGATCGCGCACATCCCCAATATTAGATAAATTATAATAAAAAGCATTAAATGCAGATTGCCCAGCTGATTCGTTTTAAACAAAATACAGCTGGGCACTTACTGATAAGAGTTTAGTTAGTCTTAAGGCAAGGTGCGATCGCTAGTAAGCGAAAGACTGATAAACCTCAACTTCGGGTTTATTGTCCAGAGATTCCACAACAGGATTAAAGCGTAACAAGTGACGACCGCGTTCCGAAAGTGTATCAAGCGTAGCACGCGGTATGTGGATGCAGACCTCCGGGCGATACAACCAGCGGCGGCTGTAGCCAATTACAACCATTGGACGTGGGATATCTGTATGGTTAGGAGTTCCCCGATGCAGACCTCGCACATCGCGGATCATCACATCGCCCAATTGCATCGTTACTGGTTCTAACTTTACCTCGCCTGACTCCAGACGGCGCATTGCTTCCGCCTTGGGTATCATGTGCGTGCCCTTAGCGATCTCTATCGGGCCGTTTTCAAGCGTTACATCTACAAGCGGAAAGTTAATAGCAAGCTGGAATGGCGGCGTTTCTTCACCAGTTTCCGGGAAGAGTGGCGGAGCATCTCTATGAGTGTCTTGATAATCAGATCCCAATAATGGCGTGTCGGTCGCCAACTGGCACATTACTGCATCTTTACCTACTAATAGCTCAACAATTTCCAAGATTTCGTCATCTTCGTAAATCTTGGGGTCGGCAAAAGGAGCAGCAAACGGAAGGGTGACGTAATAACGCGCTGTTCCTCGATTGAGAAGCTTACCTTCACGATTAATGTGATCTTCTAGCAAAGGCGTGAAATTTTCACGCCAGGATTTGAGTATTGCGGGGGAGAAGTGATTGGGCAATACGCAATAGCCATCGTTCAAAACCGCTTGGGCGAACGATTGGATTTGTTGGGGGTTATAGCGGGTTGTAATCATATCTCGATTCTAAACATCCACCAAGCGTCTTGGGGAGGATAAAGTTTAACTTCTTAACATCAAGTTATAAATTTATAAATTCCACCATAACGCTACCTATGGCGTTTAATTTCAAAATAACAACACAACCTATAACGGGCTAGACAGGCGAATATTTAAGAATAATTGAGCCAAATTCAGCTCGCCGCCTTTTCCGGCTCTACTTGTCTTACTCTCTCGCGCGTAGAGATTTTTTTTCTTGGGAGTTTAAATGTTTGTAAGACTCGTCCCATCGTAGCTCGGCTGATCCTGACCTGAGTTTTTTGATAAAGTTTTTCGCACAGTTCATCTAAAGTTGCATTGTTATCCTCTTTTACAAACTGTGGTATGAGGGCTAATTGTTGGGGGGTAAGCTTTGGGGTTTGTCCTCCGCCATGAGGCTTAGGGTTAACCGAGCCAGTTTCGCGGTATCGCTTCAAGAGGCTCTGTACAAAACTAAGGCTAACTCGAAACCGTTTAGCTAGTTTGCGTTGAGAACCTTCTTGATTGTTGTAGGCGTCAATGATTTTTTGCCGTATGTCTATTGAGTAAGCTTTCATGTTGATTATCCGTGTTTTGGAGCGAGCGTTGCTATTTAAATAGTAAGGCAATTTAGGTATAAGAGCTATAATACAAAACTCTTTTTGGTAACTATATACTAGAGGAATAATACCAAAAGTTACAATGTTTGCCCGAACGCGATCGCCTAGTGGCAATTGCAGTTAAATTAAGAATAATTATAGGTTAATTGCACAACAAAACCCATTTACAAACCATTATTTGGAGTTTCAGTAGCTTTCTCTATTTTAGGACTTAAATTATTTTAAAACAAAGTTTATTCACCTACAATTTTTTTATAAGCAAGCTGTGTAAATTTAAACCAGTTGAGCAAATTTTTATTTACTATTTTGGCCTTCCGCTGTTGTCATAGCATCAACCTCTACATCTTGGTTACAGCAGTGTATATCTTCTCTGACCTGCTCCTCAAGAGCTTCGATAAAGCGATAAATTTCTTTGAGCAATTGATTGAGCTTGGTAATGTTTTCACCTTTAATGTCTTGATGGATGCTCATATTTCCCCTCACAATTTAAGTAAAATTTGGATGCAGTTGATCTAATCTCGAAAATTACATCGCGTCAGACGATATTTTTTGTATTCGGAACGGGTTGTTCATTATATCGTTTACTTTGTAGCAGGAAATAGCTTTAATGCTTGGTTCTGTTTTGCCCCTCCTATAGTATTCGCGCCACCATAGCACCATTGCAACTGCGGCGAACAAAGCACCCGCAACTACTGCGACAAGTATGAGTGCATTATTGTTCGCGTCGATCATTCTGGGTATCCCCCATGCAGAGCCTCCAAGCGTTTAATGCCTATGCCACAATCTACATCTGTTGCATTGCCTGCTCTTCTGCCTATAGGAATGGACGTATGTTAAGTCAATTAGTTATCATAAATACAAAAAATTGCGTGTTGCTCAACAGAAGTATGAATTGCTCAAGCCAGCCCTCACGCAGGGAGAAGGGCTGGAAATGATCGCAAAATGCGCTTTACCTAAACACAGAGGCAATGATGGGCGTTGCTGAGTTAAAAATAGCTTGTGTTTATTTACTGTTATTAAACCTAAGAATGCAGCATATCTTTCAGGGAATTAGCATCGCGAATAGCATGACCTTCGGGGTCATTATTGAAGTAAACGTATACATCAACCCCGTCTTGAAGAAATGAATTAATACGGTTTGCCCAAACAGACAATTCTTCATCGCTGTAGCCAATTCCCCGTTGTCCGGCGTGCATCCGAATATAAGTCCAAGGGGCAGTCAGACGGACATCGAGCGGAACCGTTGGGCTGACTGGCAGACAAAGCGCTGCACCAGAGCGAGCCAATAGTTGATAAACCTGTGGAATCAGCCAACTTGGGTGGCGGAATTCAAAGGTAAATTGTTGTTGCGGATAAGCTTGAAGCAATTCCAAGAACGGCTCAAGACGCTCGATATTGATAGACCAAGTATGAGGAAATTGGAATAAAATAGGCCCTAACTTTTCTTGCAAACCAGAGGCGCGTTCCATCAAGCGAGATAGCGGCTCTTCAGGGTCTTTTAACTTCTTCATATGGGTGAGGTAGCGGCTACCTTTGACAGCAAAAACAAAACCCTCTGGTGTTTGTTCGTGCCAAGTTTCAAAGACAGACCGCTCCGGCAAACGGTAGAAGGAAAAGTTGACTTCTACCGTTGGAAAATGGTGTGCGTAAAACGGCAATTGCTGGTCGCCAGGTAGGTGCGCTGGATAGAACAAATCCATCCAGTGCTTGTAAACCCAACCGCTAGTGCCGATTTGAAGCATATACCTTGGGGTCAACGCCCTCTTTCTTGGTAAACACAGCAGGTTTATCCATTTCTGAAGTTCTATAAGCTACGGCCATCTCAGTCGAGTTATGCGCCCATCCAATCTCTCCTTTAGGGTTTATGAGGATGCAACCAGCCTCGCCAACAACCCGTTCGGTTAAAGACTGAATTGCCATTTGTGCTGCTTGCTCTGGATGTTTGCCTTGAGCCAGGAAATCGATAGCAGTCTTAGCCAGAACGACTGGAATAATCGACTCGCCATCACCCGTTGTTGAGCAACCGCCTTTCTCAATATCAGCATACAGACCGCAGCCAACTAAAGCTGTATCGCCAACACGACCTGCATCTTGATTGGCAGTGCCGCCTGTTGAGGTTCCGGCGACCAAGTTGCCGTCAGCATCTAGTGCTACGCAGCCAACGGTGTTGGGGCGATCGATAACTTTCTCCTGCTCCTCCCACTGCTTTTCCTGCTCATCGGCGACCAAATCTTCTTTTGGACACATCTCAATCCCGTGTTTGGCTGCGAAGCGTTCTGCGCTTTCGGCAACTAGCAGCCGGGGTTTTTCATCCATAATCTTGCGTGCTACAGAGATCGGATGCCGCACTCCTTGAACTGCTGCCACTGCGCCCCAACCTAACTTAGAGCCATCCATGATCGCCGCGTCTACCTCTACTTCCCCTTGTTTGTTGAGAGTGGCGCCAAGTCCGGCGTTGAAGGTGGGGTCAGATTCGAGGACGCGGATGGCGGCTTCCACGGCATCTTTGGCACTGCCGCCTTTCTCAAGCACTGCCCAGCCTGCCTCTGCTGCTGCGGTACAGCCTTTATTGTTGGCTTCAACTTTTTCTTCTGTGATGGTTTTCGCTCCACCATGAACGATGATTGCAATTGTCATTTGTTAACTCCGTATTGCCTAGTAAATTATCGAAACCACATTAATTTGTAGCCCCGTAGTGCCCACCAAAACCCTTACAACCTGGCCTAGAAGTTATGGTGGGCAGTGCCGAGCTACGTTTAATGCCTAAAATCCAAACTTTCTAATCGGCTCGTCATCCCAAACGACGCAATACTACGAGCGATCGCGCTACTACTGGCACGGCTTGAGTGCCACCGTACACTTTCTCCTCTGCAACGAAGCGCGGCTCTTTGGTGTCAATTACAACAGCCCACTCTTTGTCTTGCATCACAGTTGGTAGAGTAAACTCAAGCGTTTCGTAGTGGGCGTTAAAGAACAGGAGAAAACTATCATCGCTGATGCGTTCGCCTCTGGGGCCAGGGCTGGGAATCTGGTTTCCATCCAAGAAAACCGCGATCGCCTTGGCATAACCAACATCCCACTGCTCCTCAGTCATCTCGCCGCCATCTGGATTGAACCAAGCAATATCGCTGATCCCCTTTCCGTGAATCGGTCGCCCTTGAAACCACTTGCGTCGCCGAAATACCGGATGCTGACGGCGGAAATAGATTAGCTCGCGAGTAAAATTCACAAGATCCTCATTTCCCGTCTGCAAGTCCCAATTGAACCAGGAGATTTCACTGTCTTGGCAGTAGGCGTTATTATTGCCGTTTTGAGTCCGCCCCATTTCATCTCCCCCCAGCATCATCGGGATGCCTTGGGACAACATCAGAGTTGTTAAGAAGTTCCGCCGCTGTCGCTCCCGCAATAGCAGCACTTCTGGGTCGTCTGTTTCACCTTCAACTCCACAATTCCACGAGCGGTTGTGGCTTTCACCATCCCGATTTTCTTCCCCGTTAGCTTCATTGTGTTTCTCGTTGTAGCTAACAAGATCGTTTAGCGGGAAGCCATCGTGGGCTGTGATAAAGTTAACGCTGGCATTAGGCCGCCGCCCGTTCAGCGCATACAGGTCAGGGCTACCAGTGAAACAGTAAGCAAACTGCCCTAAGCTCTCATCCACACCCCGCCAGAAGTCTCGCACCGTATCGCGATATCTGCCATTCCACTCAGACCAGAGAACCGGGAATTGACCAACTTGATAGCCGCCATCTCCCAAATCCCAAGGTTCGGCAATCAGTTTCACATCTGCCAGCACCGGGTCTTGGTGAATGATGTCAAAGAAAGCTGCCAGACTATTAACTTCATATAGTTCTCGCGCCAGAGCCGAGGCTAAGTCGAAGCGGAAACCATCGACGTGCATCTCTAAAACCCAATAGCGCAGGCTATCCATGATTAACTTCAGCACTTGCGGCTGACCCACGTTTAGAGAGTTACCGCAGCCTGTAAAGTCCATGTAGTAGCGGCGATCGCCCTCTACCGTTCGGTAGTAAACGAAATTATCGATGCCTCGCAGAGATAAAGTCGGGCCTAATTGATTGCCTTCTCCAGTGTGGTTGTAGACGACATCTAGAATCACCTCAATCCCGGCACGATGCAGTGCCTTGACCATCTCCTTAAACTCGTTCACCTGTTGTCCCACACTGCCGCTGGCGCTGTAGCCTGAGTAGGGGGAGAAATAGTTGATGGAATCGTAACCCCAATAATTCCTTAGCCCTTTATCAACAAGGTGTCCCGGACGAGCGAGGAAGTGATGCACGGGCATTAGCTCAACTGCTGTAATCCCCAGCCTCTGGAGATGCTCGATAGCTGCTGTATGTGCTAACCCGGCATAAGTACCGCGCAATTCTTCCGGGATATCGGGATGCAGTTTGGTAAAGCCTTTGACGTGAGTTTCATAAATGACAGTTTCGTGCCAAGGAGTTCTCAGCAGGTTGTCATCCTCCCAATCAAAGGTCTGATCGACAACAACAGATTTCGGAACTAGGGGGGCACTATCTAGATCGGAAAATGATAAATCTTTTTCCGGATTGTTCCAATCGTAGCCAAAGAGTTCCGGGCCGTTGCCTCTGAGGTTGCCATCAAGTGCTTTGCCATAAGGATCGATCAAAAGTTTATTGGGGTTGAAGCGATGACCCTGACTAGGTTCATAGGGGCCATGCACTCGGAACCCATACCGTTGACCGGGGCCTATACCGGGCAAATAACCGTGCCAGACGAAGTTGTTGACTTCAGTTAAAGTTATGCGTGTCTCTTTATCGTCTCTATCAAATAAACAAAGTTCGACACTTGTTGCATTTTCACTAAATAAAGCGAAGTTTGTGCCTTTGCCATCCCAGAATGCGCCCAGCGGATAAACATTACCGGGCCAAAGCGGTACGAACATAGATTAAGAACAAGGAAAAATGATAGTTAACAACATTCAACTCCTTAGAGCGCCAGCCAGCTAAAGGAATTGATAAAAGGTATCAAGAGGTGAAAGTTTAGCAGTGCGATCGCTTGCGATACTAACAACTGCTTAACTTAAGTTTCAAAACTTCCATTTACAAGAACCAGGTATTTAGTTCCCTTTGTTTGGTATTACTTCAGAAAGTTTCACTGTCTTGCAATTATTTCTGAGTTTGAAACCGGAGTTAGGAATTAATTTAGATTCGCAGTCCCAAATGGAACAACGCACTCTCTTAAAAGACACTACTTATTAATCTATGCGTTAATTTTTTGCCCAACTTCTACCGCAGGAATGGCGTTAATGATAAGAGAGAGTGTTATCATCTATACAAAATGCACTCTCATATACAGTTAAATTTGTCAATAGGATGAGTTGAGCTGTTAGCTGTTATAACCTTTGGGCGAAACCTTATATAGGTATAGTTATTGCAGTGCGATCGCATATTATTTGGTAAGCATCAGCACGCGGTTTTGGGGATGCCTAATTTCACTATCTATGAGTCCAACTTCTTCAATTTACCGTTACACCCTAGACCAATTCGATACTTTCTTTGCGATTTTTTGAAGGATAAATGAGTTCTGGTGATTCTACCTCATCTATTATATTGACCAATAGCTTAAGCCTTGGCTTGTGCAAATCCAGCAGCATTTCTGTGACCGCCGCCGCCATATTGTTTGGCGATTTCGCTGACATCGAAATTGCCTATGCTACGCAATCCCCACCTAGTATTTCCATCTTCATCATCAGAAGCGATCGCACTAAAAGGAGCTTCAGGAAGAAGCTTGCACAGGTAATTCCCAATATCAGAGGTATAGGTAGGCTTAGATGTATGAACTGTGGGGACTTTATACCCTCCTATTTCTGTCCAGGTATAGGTAGTCGCGATCGCTTCCACATCTTGTTGTCTTTTCTGAAGAATAGGAGTGCCAATCGTTCGCGCTATAAATAAAAAGTCATCATAAGAAAGTTTAGCTAGAGCATC
Source organism: Microcoleus sp. FACHB-831 (assembly GCF_014695585.1). Lineage (NCBI taxonomy): Bacteria > Bacillati > Cyanobacteriota > Cyanophyceae > Oscillatoriales > Microcoleaceae > Microcoleus > Microcoleus sp. FACHB-831. The sequence continues at coordinate 40,445 of NZ_JACJON010000056.1, forward strand.
CCAGACCTGAAAATCCATTTTAAAAGACCGGAGCGTTACATAAACCTCATCAGAAATAGTAAGCTCTTTCTTCCATAAATCTCGGTCTTGTACATACTGGATGAGAGTAGGAACTGGCTCGTCAGGATGCCAATATTCCCACGCCAGAACTGCCCCTGATTTATTCATATTGAAGTTAGCAAAAGATAGCCCCAGGAGAGCTTCTTGGGCTGTTTTGTGGTGGTCGAGTACGACAATTTCGCTGGCTATCTTTGCCATAGCTAGCATGACTTGCCTTGAATAAGAAAAATCCACCACGTACACGCGATCGCCATCATTTATCGTAGGTGGTTCTTCTCCGTAGCTCACTCCAATGTACTCAGCAGTATCCCCCAACACCGTCCAAGCGCAATAAGCGGCACTAAAACCGTCATTACAACCGTTGTGATAAAGGACTTTCGTCTCCATGAGGCTCTCCTTTTGCTACTATTACCATTTCACTTAAATTATGATACAGCGCGCCCCTTTTTAAGAGGGGCTAAGAGCAACTCAACTGTATCGCTAATAAAGTGAATCGGTATATCAGCTTTGAGCCGTTACTACAGGTGAAGCAACTTCGTTAATTAGTTGCACCAATCGCTGTCGTAGCGTATCTAAACCCAAACGTTCAGTAGCTGAAATAAAGATTGCTTCGGGATACTCTCTTTGAGCTAAAGCCAGAGTTTCGCTATCTACTCGATCGAGCTTATTAAAGGCAATCAACGCTTTACCTGGAAGCGCGGGCATTTCTCCTAGCACTTCCTTGACTGAGCTAATGTGGCTTTCCCAAGCTGGATGCGAAAGATCGACGACATGAAGCAACGCATCTGCTTCAGTTACTTCCTCTAGGGTTGCTCGGAAAGCATCCATTAGAGGTGGCGGCAGTTCGTGAATAAACCCTACCGTATCTATCAGCAGAACAGACCTTTTTTCATGAGTTTCTGGATTGGTAATTACCAGTTTTCGCGTTGTTGGGTCGAGAGTTGCAAACAGTTGATCTGCCGTATAAACTTCGGCATGAGTTAACACATTTAGTAGAGTAGACTTGCCAGCATTGGTATAACCAACTACTGCGATCGCGGGAATTTCTTGCTGTTGTCTTTGTTGTCGCAAGCGGGCGCGATGTGCCTGCAATTGATTTACTTCCTGTTGGAGTTGTGCAATCCGCCGCTGAATGGTTCGCCGCTCTGTTTCTAGTTTTGTTTCACCAGGGCCTCGCGTCCCAATTCCACCCCCTAGCCTGGACATTTCCTGTCCTCGACCGCGAAGCCGAGGCAGCATATATTCCATCTGAGCTAGTTCTACTTGCAATTTACCTGCTTGAGATTGAGCGCGTTGAGCGAAGATATCGAGAATTACTTCTGTTCTGTCTACAACTCGAATACCAATTTTGTTTTCCAGGTTGCGAACTTGAGAGGCGGAAATATCGCGGTCAAAGACAACTAAATTAGCACCAATCTTTTGAGCTAAAGCCGCAATTTCTTCAATTTTTCCCTCACCGATGACAGTTTGAGGATGGGGACGCGATCGCTTTTGCGTTACCGTCTCCAATACCTTTCCTCCAGCGCTTTCCACTAAGCGCACGAGTTCGTCAAGTCCATCTTGAAAGCGCTGCGGTGTGACATCATCTGTCATCAATCCCACTAGCAGAACTTTGTCCCCGTCGGATTCTAATTGCTCAAACTGGAATGTTCCATTACCTGACTCTTTGAACTCTTTCTCCCACTCATGAACTAAGTCGTCAAAGTCTTGGTCGGTCAGAGCATCTAGACTCATGGGAGGGGAAACTGTCCAGGGCGTTTCGCCATCGGTTACGAGGTAAGCCAGATAAGCTTGTTTAACATGGGCAGTTGCACCCTTTTTCTTGCGATCGCTTGCTTCGATTGTGGGGGTTAATACCACTAAGGCATCTAAACGCTGCTGTACCATCGCCGTCAACGATGCTGCATCGGGTGGATGTGGTTGAGCCGCAATGCAACGAATGCCACTCAAGCGTTCAGCGCTATGCCGAGGCAGTTCGGCGGGTGGAAGTTGAGTTTGGCTTGGCGTACCTACTGCAACTCGGATCGTCTGTCCGCGCCGATTTACATAGATGCAGACAGGATGGTGAATTTCCCCGCTGATGGCTACCAAAGTTTGGGCAAATTCGGGGGTAGTCACGCGATCGCTTGGTTGACGCTCCTCGTATAGCTGCTTTAGTTGCTTAATATGGCTAGATTTTAATCCTTGAATATTGCCGTAAATAGTCTCCATAATACTTAGCCAGGAAACTTGCTTCTGAATTTGTTAATTTAATATTTACTAATATTTCTCTTTAACTTAATCTTCCCTTTGGACTAACTATCCCAGGGAACATAAGTTACAAACGCCCTCTATCAAAAGACGTAGTTGCTGCTCAATCTGCATCGCGAGATTGGGTAAGCAAGTTGCAGTTTATTTTATAATTTCAATGCACGCGATCGCCTACTTAAGGTAATAATTTAGTTAATAAACTTGTAGGCTGGTTTGAGTGCGAGCTTTCCCCAAGCATCTAAAATTAACCCATTTGGTTTTATCCCTCAAACTACGGTAAATAATCTACCTCAATTACTGAATTTTTTTTATGATCGGTCCTGTTATTCGCTGTATTTATTTATCTCTAAATATTTTTCCCAAAAAGCTTTGTTAGTAAGCTCTGGCCGAGTTTTTCTGTATAATCTCTTTAGATCCGAAAATTGGAAAAATACCTGAACAGCAATAATAATTGCCTTATATAAAATTTTAAAAAACTCGACTCTCGAAAATACAACTACAAATCCTTCCTGACTTGTTAAGTTGTAATATAACGCTTTTCTAGCCCTAAAAATATTTACAGGTCTATAACCCTGTATAGGAGCAACTCTGTATCCGCCGTTGGTTATTACCTTATCTCTATGAAAGAAAATAGAAGGCAAAAGATGGCCGTTCAAAGTTATTAACCTTATAAAACGGTGAACTGTCTTTTCGGTTTCCTCAATACTTTCCATGTATTTTCCATGTACAAATGGCAGTTGGGGATTTTTTACCGCTTTCTCTCCCAGCTTTAAAATCTCTATGTTATTCTGTTCAGGATCTATAGTTTTCAAGTAACCAGGGCCTTGGAGAAAGTCAGATGCAGCTTTTAATACAAGGTCTGCGCTTTTATACCTGTAACAGAATGCCTCTCTGAGGCTATTTTTAACAAAATATTTTATCGCATCTATCTTAGTGAATTCATCAGAACATAGAGTTTTTAAAATTATTTCGTTCCTTCTGAAGTAATAATTTAGCATAGGGGAGTACTTGTTCTCTAGTGCTTCATGCCATACGCATATACCATTTAAAGTTATAATTTTTTGTTTTAATCTTAGAGGAAACTCCATGTCGTCCATTTTTATAAAAAATGGGTAAGGGAGACTAAACTCATCTATGTTTTTGGTAGGAAAGCAAAATAGCCACCAGCCATTGTAATTAATATGTTCTTCAATCTCATTAAATAAAACGTTTTTTACATCTCTTAAATCCATATCTGGCTTTAGCCTGACAGTCTCGTTATCCCATATTGCTCCATTTTCATGCTGGATATACTGGCTGTCTAGTTTTAGCATACTGCCACCAATACATATGTCTTTATTAATCACAAGCCTTTGAAAGTTATAGATTCTCTCATACACTTCTGGATATATAACAACATCATCATCCATGAATATAATGTGAGAAAATTCATCTTTTCTTTTTAAGACTTCTATAATTCCTCTAGTATATCCTCCACTACCACCTGCATTTTTATTGGGAATCACGTGTATTTGAGGATGGTCTAATTCCTTTAAAGTTCTACCATTGTCAATTATAAATATTTCAAACTTTTCCCCTAAAGCTGATTTATTGAATAAATATTTTTTTATAAGTTGCATATTTTTTTGTACATATGGTTCTCGTTTATATGTACAAATAGCTACTGCAATTTTTACATCTGAAGTTTGACTGGTGGTTATTTTTGTGGAAAAGCACCCACCTGTAAATAGACAATTATTTTCCAGTGCCTCAATTTCCACATACAATAATCCTGTATAGGGATGTATGGGTATTTCCTCAAACACGCATAATTCATCTAAAGCTTCAGCCGTTACAATCTTTTGATTGACTAACTTTGTAGATTGTGAGAAATAATCTATATTTAGGAGCTTAACTTTGAATGTTCCTTTTAGATTTAGATTGATACTTATGGCTTTTACATTGGTGTAATCTTTCCATTTTTGAACTGAAAAAGAATTAAAGTAAGTATCGAAACTTATGATCCCCCCTTTTTTGAGTTCTGCATAATTTTGTTCATAAGTTAAAATAACTTTAGAATTTTGACGTAAAAATAGGTTTTCGACAGTACATATATCAAGAGTTGGGAAAATTATATTTTGAATTTTCCCCGATGTTGTTAGGCTTTTATTACCCAACCTTGGCGATACAAGAAGATCTGTCACAGGTATTTACTCACTACTAATGATGGTAATTAAAAAATTAGATAGGATTGCCAGAAGACCCAGCGATCGCTGTATTTATGAGATAAGCCTCAACTACGCGATCTGCATCGCCTACCAACTTGACTTTGCCCTTATCCAACCAAATTGCTTGCTGACACGATTGTTTTACAAACTCCAGATCGTGGGAGACTACCAAAACAGTCGCATCAGCCTTCCAAAAATTCTCAATTCGCTGTCTGCACTTATCTTTAAAACTTTCATCACCCACAGATAGCACTTCATCAAGAATTAGAATATCCGGTTGCACATCAGTTGCGATCGCAAATCCCAAACGTGCTTCCATACCTGATGATAAAGCCTTCACGGGAACCAAAGCATAGTCTTTCAACTGGGCAAATTCTAAAATAGATGGCGTTCTATGGATCATTTCTTTCCGCGAAAACCCCAGCAATACTCCATAGAGTACGATGTTATCCATCACCGAAAGTTCTTTATCAAAACCCGCCCCCAACTCAATTAGAGGAGCAATCTTACCCCGCACCCGTACCCCCCCACTCGTTGGTCGCAAAATTCCACATATCACCTTCAGAAGCGTCGATTTACCAGCACCATTCGCCCCAATAATTCCCACCTTTTCTTGCGGGTTAACCACCAAATCAATCCGATCTAGCACTAACTTCTTTGCAGGCTTACGGTACTTACCCTCCAAAAAAGACAACACTGTTTTTTTCAGATCATAAGAAAACTCCTCTTGGGTCCTTCGCCAAAGCGAAACTTGGTCAAGCCGAATTACTTCCATTTACAGCAGATCCATAAATAAATGCCGCCACACGTGAAAAAAACTCCATCCTAGTGCCAAAATAATCGTGCCACTAAGCAAAGATTGCCCAATAACGCTAACATCTGGTAAAGCTCCTGATAACGAAATCTGACGAATACTTTCAATAACGGGTAACAGCGGATTCAATACCAAAACTGACCTCACCGATGCTGGCACAATTGCTGATGGATAGAATATGGGAGTACTAAGCCACAGCACAAATATAACTAAGTCATAAAAGTAATTCAAATCTCGAAAAAATACAAATAACGCACTAACCAAAAATCCTACCCCAGTACACACCAAAGTGAGGGATATTAAGGGAAACAGCAGCGCCAATACATTCACCAAACTCTTAGAATTCAGCAGAGTTACAAAAGCCAGCAACGGCAACACGCCGACCACAAATTGAAATACATTCGCAGCAATCATCGAAAGCGGGAAAACGCTCACTGGCAAGCGAATCTTATTTAACAATGCTCCATTGTTCACCACACTCCACAACGCTTGGGACGTACACGCCGAGAAAAAGTTTAGCGCCACTAGCCCCGTAAAAACTGCTAACACATAATTAAGTATAGAGTTGCCATAATACGATGCAAATGCCGTTCCGAAAATTGCTGTATACACGCCCGTCATCAGCAACGGATTGAACAGAGACCAATATACTCCTAAAAAAGAACCTCGATAGCGCACCTTCAAATTCCGGGATACTAATACATAAAGTAATTCACAGTAATGCCGCACTTCAGACCAGTTTGAGTTATCTTTTAGCCAAACAATCATTCTTAAATACCAAAAATTATTAGATTTTAATGCTTATAAATACTAGCAAGCCTGTCGGTTAAAATTAACTTTGTGCAAAGTCATCCCAGCTGCCCAACCTACGCGAATGCCCTGAAAAGCCTGCTGTATGTAATTAATTAAGATTAAGTAAGGAAGGTTATGAGTAAATTTGAGGCGTAGTATTCTTAGCAAGCAGCGGTAAATTAAAAGGAATGTTAGACGAGTGACAAGTATGGGAAAAGGAACCACTTTAAATCCATGTTTCAAAGCAAAATAAGTTGTATTTTTTGCAATTGAATACCAGCAAGTTAGATGTTTTTGGTCAATACGATTGTGGCTAGGCTGAGGGTAGTGATCTACGACGACATCAGCATAATGGATGTCATATCCCGCCTGAATCAAGCGCAAGCAGACATCCGTTTCATCTAAAAAGTAATCGAAAAACTCATCGTAGCAGTTGATTTTCTCCAGCAGGTCTTTCCGATAAGATGAATTCGTACCCATGAGACCGTTATACCAAAACCCATTCGGTTGGTTATAATTAGCAGCATCAGCAGCACGAATAGGAATAGTTTCGCCTAGCACGCTGCTGATGCCGCGCCGGAACTGCAAGGGATATCCAGGACGAGTTAAGTCTCGAACTGTCCCGCCAACGGCAGCACATTTGTCTCCATAAACCGAATAGGTAATTAATAGTTTATCTATCCACTCGCCTGGTGGAATCGCATCATCATCAAAAAAAGCGATAATTGAACCTGATGCTAACTTAATACCTATATTCCTTGAGTAACTAATATTTCTAGGTTCGCTTTTAAAATATTTAAACTTGCAGCTAATTTGGCTTGATAAAGTACAGAGCATTTCACTCGTTTCTGTAGTTGATGAGGCATCAATAATAATCACTTCAATTTTTTTATAGTTAATAAATTCTAGAGAATTAAGAGCTTTTTTTAAAAAAATATGTCTATCGGCAGTACAGATGGCGATAGATACTAGCGGAAACAGTTTATTTGATATTGCTTGGGGTATTTCTGAGAACTTAAACTTACTAATTTGCCAGTAAACTTCCCACATTTGAAGTATAGTCTGACTAATCTCCTTCATCAAAACAATAGGATTGAATGAAGCAGGCACATAACCGCTACCTGTAAAAAAGTAGACGTGTTTTGCTAGATTCAGAGCATAAAATTCAGGATAGCGGTAGGTAACTATTGCAACATCAACTGGTTTCCAAAAACAAGCTACTAACCAGAGGCAAAGGCGACTTAATAAAGTATTAGGTGGAAACCAGACAGTAAGTTTTTGCTCAGCCTCTAAACTTTTGAAAATACTATTTTGCTCGCTATCTTTATAGATAGTAGATTGCACCATGGCTGTAGATGAAGCCATAATAATTTCTTCCAAAGAAGATTCTGTATACAATGGTTCTAGCATTTTGCCACGAACGCCTTTAACAAAATCTTGAAACCCTCGAATAGAAATTTGTGCTAAAAAGTAGCGTCCTGTAGCTGCATAATAAATCAGCCGTGGCAGACTAACAAAAACTCTTTTTAATATCAGGTTTGGGCGATGTTTTTGCCAGCAGTAACATAGATTACGTTCGTCATAATAGCTAATCCAGGGTCTAATCTTAAAATCTGGCGATTTATGCCAAACAATTGAGGCTGGGTTAGATGCAACTACCCACGAAGCCTGCTTGGCTCGCAAGCACCACTCTACATCATCAAAATGTAAAAAATAATTCTCAAATACTCCAATTTGTTGGACAATTTCACGGCGCACTAATAACGACGCAGCAGCACAGGCATCTACGCTGACATAAGGTTTGCCTGCTAATATTTCCTCAACTGAAGTAATAGATGAATTGCCGAAATTTGTTGTAAGGTGTGCTTTTTTACTGTTGATAAAGCTGCCCACTTCTTGAATAGTATTGGGTTCATCTAGTTTACGAATTTGAGAACCCACTAAACCCACTTCAGGGTAATTTTGTAACGTCTCAACTAGCGGAAGTAGAGCCAGAGTATCTAGACGAACATCATTATCGAGTAACCAAAAGAAATCATATTCAAGTTGGCTAACAATCTCCAAGCCGTAAGAAAATCCCCCAGAACCTCCTAAGTTGCTGCCTGTTTGCAAAACTTTGACTTGAGGATAGTGCTGCTCTATGTAACTTTGCGTGCTATCGGTTGAGGCATTGTCTACAAGATAAATATCAAGTGCTATATTGTGCAATTCTAAGTTAGCAATGTCTTCAATTACAGAACAAACATCATGTAGTTTATTCCAAGTAACGATAACACTAGCTATTTTAGAGATGCACATAAAATTTAACTAACTAAATTATTTGAATCGGCTTCGGGGATGTCGTTAACCTGTTTTACCATAATAAGCTGCCATACATTTAAAATATCTGTTATGGCAAGTAATGGCTAATGAGAACCCCGCTTATAATATCAGCGCTTCATCCATAATCTAGTTTTATAAAATCTACTATGTAGATGAACGGAAAGTTACATATGTGTAGTTAATAAGGGAATAAATTTTTTGTCATCTATCTCTAGATAGACCGATATTGTAATTGGCCTGTAATTGTTAATACATTAATGCTTTTTTTGAGTTTTGTCAGGAGCTAAGAATTTGTTTTAGCACCCGTTACTATATTGTTAACAATATGCTATTTTTTATACAATCTTTTCGTTAGCTTTTGCAATATTTTATCCATATATTAAATCTCTCTATAACTCAAAGTGCAATTGTTTGCCTGCCTTGAGCAACAGTTCAAAAGCAGGTGGTGGTACAGGAGGACTGAACAGATAGCCTTGCATTGCATCGCAATGATGTTGACGTAGGAATGCCAGTTCCGCTTCTGTCTCCACTCCCTCAGCAATGACTGTCAGATTTAGGGAGTGAGCGAGCTGAATCAAGGCAGTTGTAATGGCGGCGTTTTTGGCATCATTAATCAGGTTGCAGACAAAGCTGCGATCGATTTTCAATGTATCAAAGGGAAATTGCTTCAGATAGGTCAAAGAAGAATAACCGGTGCCAAAATCATCAACAGAAATTTGAATACCTAACCCTTTTAATTCTTTCAAAGTCGCGATCGCTGCTTCTGGATTTTGCACCAATATACTCTCAGTTAGCTCTAACTCCAGCCATTTAGGTTCCAAATCGCGATCTTCTAAAATCTCAACAACCTGGTAGCTGAGGTCGGGTTGATTAAATTGATATGCTGATAGGTTAACAGCCATCGACAGCTGAAACCCGGCATCATGCCAAATTTTAGCTTGTCGGCAAGCTGTAAGCAATACCCATTGACCAATGGGGACAATCAAGCCAGTTTCTTCTGCTATGGGAATAAATTCAACTGGCGAAACCATACCGCGTGTAGGATGTTGCCAGCGGATGAGAGCTTCTGCACCTACAATTGCTAGCGTCTGAACATCAACTTTTGGCTGATAATATAGCTGCAATTCATTTCGTTCTAAGGCGTAATGCAGACTGCTTTCTAGTTCCAGCGTAGCGATGGATTTTGCAGAAAGCGCAGCTGTATAAAACTCATAGCAATTTCCTCCTTTGTTTTTCGCCCCATGCATAGCTGCTAGGCTGTAATCTAGCAGGTGGTCGAGGTCGCAACCATCTTCGGGATAAACAGCAATGCCGATACTAACAGTGATGAAAAGTTCTTGAGTATTCAAGAGGAAAGGTAAAGATAAGGCATTCAAAATGTTTTGAGCAACATCAGCAGCATTTTGTTTTTGAGCAGTTGGATTGACGATAATGGCAAATTGAGATGTATCCAATCGCGCCACCGAATTGCTGTCACCCGCACACAATATCAAACGTTCTGCTAGAGCTTGAAGTAACAAATCGCTACCCTTTGACCCCAAAGTGCGATTTAACCACTCGAATCGGTCTAAACTCAATGACAGGATGGGTATCATACGAGAGTCAGACAAAAAGCAAAAGGCTCCAGGAGATGAGTTAAGTTCTTGATTTTCACCCAAAGGCTGTAATTTTGGTTTATTTCTAGTGCTTTCTCCCTCCCCGCTCTTGCCTGTAAAACTCATCCCGCATTGTTGTACAGTTTGATTGAACTGCTCTCGCAACAAAAGCCGATTTGGGAGATTGGTCAAGCTGTCGTAGTGTATTAGCTGATTGAGTTGTTCTGCTGCCTGTTTAAGAGCCGTTGTGTACTGCTGTTTGACAACTTCTTGTTTATTAAACCGAGTAGCGATCGCGTCTAGCAATTCTTGTCTCGTAAAAGGTTTGGTAAGATAATCATCCGCTCCCAATTTCATCCCCAAACGCAGAGCCGACCTGTCCGCTAGACCAGTCAGAAAAATAAACGGAATCACAGCTGTAGCAGGGTTTTGACGCAAGTGCTTTAAGATGCCGTAACCATCCAAAAATGGCAGCATAATATCGCACAAAATCAAGTCCGGCAACTCTTTATATGCCATCTGCACGCCACTCAAACCCGTGTCAGCTGACATGACATCAAACCCTTCCGAAGCCAGGATTTTGATTAGGAGGCTGGAAATGGATGGCTCATCTTCTATCACCAAAATTTTTTTCATTATCAGTTAAACCCTGATAATATTTAGAATAAAAAATTGCTGTTCGTTCATGGGTCAATAGTTATGTTATGTTTTTGCCATTTTACCGCTTACCGATAACCCATTGCGTACTCTTTTTAAATTTTCTTATCGTTAAACTGACGAATCGGAATCTGCATTACCAACTCGGTACCAACTCCCAGTTGGGAATTGCACTTAAGTTGACCCCCGTGACGCCCAACCACGATTTGGTAACAAATAGACAGCCCTAAACCCGTGCCGCTGCCAACTGGTTTAGTGGTAAAAAACGGGTCAAACAACCGCCCTCTAACTTCCGGCGTCATTCCTGAACCATTATCACAAATCCTAATTTCTATATGATTTTCATCGGACATTCTGGTGCGAATTTTGATAGTAGGAGAACGCCTTTCTTCTTCATTATCATCCTTTAATCTACCCCTATTAAAAGGCTGTAATATGAGATTGGCGGCTGCAAAGGATTCTTGATCTTGGGGTACTAATTCCTGTGCTTTTTCCAAAGCATCAAGAGCATTATTCAGAAGATTGAAAAACACCTGATTCAACTGGCCGGGGTAACACTCCACCAACGGCAAAGAGTCATATTCTTTAATAATTTCAATACTGTAATCCCAATTCGGTGAAAGATTTTCTAGACTATTTCTATGCAGCCGATGCTGCAAGATTAAAAGAGTATTATCAAGACCTTCATGAATGTCAGCTTTTTTGATTTCGGCTTCGTCAAGCCTGGAAAATTTTCTTAAGCTAAGTATAATATCCCGAATCCTAAAGGCCCCATTTTGCATAGATTCTAAAGTCTTTGGGAGATCTCTAGTGACAAATTCAAAATCTATTTCTTCTGCTGCCCGCTTAACTTCTACAACAGGATTAGGATAGTGTTTTTGATAAAGGTGCATTAACTCTAGCAAGTCGTTGACGTATTCGCTAGTATGGGCAAGGTTGCCACTGATAAAAGTGATAGGGTTGTTAATTTCGTGGGCAATCCCGGCGACCATCTGACCAAGACCAGACATTTTTTCGCTTTGTACTAGCTGTGCCTGAGTTTGCCGCAATTCTTGTAAGGCTTGGCTTAGTTGTTGATTTGCTTCGCTCAATTGCTGTTGATATCGGTAGAGCCGCAATCCCGCTCTTACCCGTGCAAGCAATTCATTGGGATCGATAGGCTTAGAGAGAAAATCATCCGCTCCCGCATCCAAACCTTCAACTCGATCGGCTACAGTACCGCGAGCAGTTAGCAGAATAAAGAATGTACTTGCTAGATCGGGTGTTGCCTTCAGGCGACGACAAATTTCTACCCCATCCATTAGTGGTAGCATCCAATCGCATAGCATCAATGCCGGACGTACTTCAAATGCTTGTTTTAATCCTTCTTCACCGTTTTTGGCTACTACCACTTCATAGCCAGAAAGTTGCAGGTCTCTTTTAAGAAGTAGGCGTGTTGCCGAATCATCTTCAACTACAAGAATTTTTGACATACGAAGAAGTTTAGAGCAATTTTTGATTAGAAATTCTGGAAGCTAAGGTAAGAAATGACAAGGGCAAATAGTAAATTTTAAATAAACCAATTGCCACGCCTCCATAGTAAATTAAATTATAGGAATTAGCAGGCAGCGATGAAGGCTTTAACACGCTCCAGAGCTTTTTCTAATTCAGCTATCAGTTCATCTGCACCCTGAAGCTGATTTGACCGAGCCTGACTTTCTAGCTTTGCTGCCAGGTCTGGCATTAATCTAATAGCAACGGTAGCACTTCCCCCTTTAAGTTGGTGAGCGCGACGGATGATGGTTTCGCAATCAACCGCCTTGAGTGCTACTTTGGCATCTTGCAGGTAAATTTGAGCATCATCCACAAAGGCTTGCAGTAGTTCGATTTGAAACTCAGCGTCTCCCCTAGAGAGTTCGTGCAGGCGATCGCGATCGACTGGCTCCTCTTCCGCTTTTGGATTTTGGATGTTGGATGCTGGATTTTCCTTTTGCTTCGCTGCTGGCTCATTTGGGTTATGAATCCAACGCTCTATAACTGCTTTCAATTCTTTCAAAGAAATTGGTTTACTTATGTAGTCATCCATACCTGCTGCCAGACATTTTTCGCGATCGCCGCTCATGGCATTGGCAGTCAAGGCAATAATTAAAGTGTGACTTTCCTTCCCTTCCCGGTCGCGAATCTTCCTCGTCGCTTCATAGCCATCTAGGACTGGCATCTGACAATCCATCAACACTAAATCGTAAGCTGCGTGCGTCATGCGGTCGAGTGCTTCTTGACCGTTAACGGCACAATCAGCCTCGTATCCCAAGACTTTGAGTTGATTCATTACGACTTTTTGGTTAATAGGTGTATCTTCTACTAACAAAACTTTGCAAATTTGCTTTTTACCGCTGTATTCTGATTGAATATTTTGCATAGTAAATATATCTTTACTAGGTTGAACGTAGATTGGCTCAAATTTTTCTTCTTTACCATAACCAAACTCAAGATTTAAAATTGGCGCTGCCGATTTTTTGCATGAATAACTTTTCTCGAAAGGCACTGCAAACCAAAACTCCGAACCTTTACCCAATTCGCTTGTAACGCCAATTTCACCACGCATTAATTCTACTAGCTGCTTGCAAATCGCCAAACCTAAGCCCGTACCTCCATATCTTCTAGTGGTTGAACCATCTACTTGAGAAAACGATTGAAACAACTTTTTCTGGTTTTCAGGCGCAATCCCAATACCAGTATCCTTAACGGAAAATCGAAGTATATAGCCGGAAAATTCCTCTAATTTTTGGCTCTTAGCCTCCTCTCCTCTAGTTGAGATAAAAGAGCTAGGCTCCCTTATTTCTACCGCGATCGCTACTTCTCCTTGGTTTGTAAATTTAATAGCATTCTCTGTTAAATTCACGAGAATTTGCCGCAGGCGCTTGGCATCTCCTACTAATTGTCGAGTTCCTTTACCTTCTACTGAAGCCCGCAGTCTGATCGCCTTTGCATTAGCTTGCGATACTACCATAGATACCACTTCTTCTAGAGTGCTATCTAAGTCAAACTCCACCTTCTCCAGCCGCATTTTTCCGGACTCTAGTTTAGAAAAATCGAGGATATCGTTAATTAGTTCCAGCAAGTTATCGCCACTAATTCTAATTGTCTGCACGAAGTCTCGCTGGTGCGCGTCAAGATTGGTTTTCAGCAGCAGATCCGTCATCCCAATCACGCCATTCATGGGGGTGCGAAATTCGTGACTTATATTAGCTAGAAATTGCGATTTGAGGCGGGAAGCTTCTAAAGCGGCTTCTTTTGCCGCTACTATTTCGGTGATATCTCTAATAGTACCGACTAATATTTTATTTCCCGATTCATCTTGGAAAATACTCTTTTTAGTGGAAATAATATGAGCTTTGCCTTCTGAGTCGGTAATTTTTTCCTCGTGTTGATTTTCAAGGCCACTGCTAAACACAAGGGCATCTTTTTCCCAAAATACATCTGCTTGTTCTTTAGGGAAAAAATCATAATCGGACTTGCCAATTAGTTGATTTTTGCTATATCCCAAAAAGTGACAAAGAGCATCATTAACTTTGAGCCAGCGATGTTGTTCGTCTTTGACAAAAACAGGATCGGCGATCGCATTCAGAGTATGATGCAAAAACTCTTGAGACTCTTTCAGTTGTTTTTCTATCTGCGCCCGATAGGTGATATCTGTATCCGTACCCGCCATCCTATACGGTTGCCCCTGGTCATCCCGCATGACAGTCCCGCGAGCTAGTATCCAACGAATGCTGCCATCTTTGTGAACCATTCGGTGTTCAATTTCGCATTGAGAAGTTACCCCCGCTAGATGTGCGTTAATCGCTGTCGCCATCGCCTCTCTATCATCGGGATGGACTAAAAGTAGCCAGTCATCAAGCTGGCTGTTGATTTCGCGATCGCTATAACCGAGCATGGATTTCAAGCTGGAAGAAATGTAGATTTCTTTAGTTTTAAGGTTCCAGTCCCATACGCCCATCGCAGAGCCACTGACGGCGATCGCGTATCTCTCTTCGCTCAAACGCAGCGCGGCTTCGGTAATGTTATGCGCTTGAATTTCGCTCCTCAACTGCTCGTTAACTGCTTGTAACTCAGCTGTGCGTTGTGCAACTCTATCTTCTAGTTCAACTTTCGCTTGTTGCAGCGCTGCTTCCGCCAGCTTGCGTTTGGTGATGTCTATCATCAAGCCATCCCAAAAAATTTTCCCCGACTCCAATCGTTCTGGTCTGGCAACAACAGCAATCCACTTGTTTTTACCCTTAACTATAATTCGCCCTTCCCATTGCCAAGGAGTTAAAGTTTGTGCAGAAATAGCCACACTTTCGTAGATAGATGCAAGATCGTCAGGATGAATTGTTCTCCAAAGCAAGTCAGCATTCTGCTGAATCTCAACAGGTTCTAACTCTAGAAGAGATAAGCAACCAGCACTAACATAAGGAAAGAAACCTTTACTATTGGGGTAGAGACAGTATCGATAAATTATTCCCGGCAAGTTAGCTGCTAACTTTTGGAATCGCACTTCAGATTGCTGTAAATATGACTCAGTAATCTGTCTTTCTGCCTTTTCATCTTCTAATTTTTCTATAGTCTGTTTTAATTGCGTGGTTCGTTCTATAACTCGATCTTCAAGCTCGGCATTCATTTTTGCCAGTGCTGCTTCTGCCAAGGTGCGATCGCCTATCTCTTTTTGTAGTTGTAAATTTTGTTCTTGGAGTTGGTAATATAGTTTCCGAATTGTCAAGTGAGTCTGCACCCGACTTAATACCTCTTCGTGCTGAATCGGCTTAGTAATGTAATCCACCGCCCCCACCTGAAAACCTTCTACCTTGCACCCCATCTCAGAAAGCGCCGTCATAAAAATCACGGGAATGTCTTTTGTTGACTCATTTGCTTTCAAGCGGCGACAAGTATCAAACCCGTCAATTTCCGGCATCAGGATATCCAAAAGGATAATATCTGGCTGGGCATATTCCGCTTGTCTAATAGCACTTTCTCCATCAAGAGCCACCAAAACTTCAAATCCAGAAGTGGTTAAATAATCCAGCATTGGCATCAAATTGCTGGGAGTATCGTCAACAATTAAAATAACCCCAATGGGAGAATTAGTATCGTTCATTTATACCTCCAAATTATATTGTTTTAATAATTCCTGGATTTGGTTCACCTGAAATGCGATCGCTAATTTACGCATATGGGTGGTAAAGGGAATAAACTTAGCATCTAGCCGTTCAAGTTTTTCTGCTCGCTCCAAAATGCCTTTAATATTTCCTCTCATAGCCAAATCGAGCAAAGCCGCAATCTCATCAGGTGGAGGAATGAATTTTGGATTTTCGCTTGCACTTAATAAGCTTAAATCGCTATATTCCTCTTCTTGGCTATTACATTCGTCTTTGATTAAAGACCTGTAAGAGGAAGTTTGCTGTTCATAAATCCATTCCAGTTGCAAATGCACCCGTAACTGTTCTAAAAGTTCTTGTATGCGTATAGGTTTAGAGATAAAAGCGTCACAACCTACAGCTAAACCTTTTTCATGGTTGTAGTCGAAAACGCTAGCTGACGTAGCGATGATCGTGACATCTTTCAATTGTGGGGACAGCCGCAGCAGCCTCGTAGCTTCAAAGCCGTCCATTACGGGCATAACTAGATCCATCAATATGCAATCTGGGTTAAACTCAGCAGCTTTGTTCAGAACGTCGCGCCCATCTTTTGCTTCAATTATTTCAAACCCTATAGGCAAGAGAGAATTGACTAATACAAAGCGATTTTCTGCTTTATCATCTACTACTATAATCTTTCGTTTATCACCTTTAAAACCCCTAATATTTCTTTCTTCTAATTGGCAGAACTCTTTGCTCCATGCTGGCACTTCAGTTATATCTATGTCCAGCCAAAATTTACTACCTCGATTCAATGTACTGGTTACATTTAACTTGCCTCCCATCAAGTCAACTAATTTTTTACTGATTGTCAATCCTAGCCCTGTTCCTTCCACTCTAAGGTTGCGATCGCCTACTTGTTGGAATGGCAAAAATATTTCTGATAAGTTTTCTGGTGCTATACCTATGCCCGTATCTTCTACCTCAAACCTAATTTTTGTAACTTTTAATTGTGAATTAGGTATCGATGACAGCCATTCTTCATTTTCCAATACATATCCAACTTTAAAAATTACCCCACCAGTTGAAGTAAACTTGACTGCATTGCTGAGTAAGTTGATGAGAACTTGCCGCAACCATTTTTCGTCCCCTTTAAGGGCAACAGGCAAGGGAGACGCCTGCTCGTAGCTAAAACTAATCCCTTTTTGTGCCGCCCGCATTCGGAATATGTCAGCAATATTTTTTATAAAAGATGGAAAATGAAAGTCAGTCATGTGGACTTCCATCTTCCCAGCTTCAATTTTACAAATATCTAAAATATCATTAATTAAATTTAATAAATGTTCGCCGCACTGGTAGATTATATTAATGCCATCTTGTTGCTGGTCGGTTAAACTTTTGTCTTTTTTGAAGATTTGGGCGTAACCTATAATGCCGTTTAAAGGAGTTCTGAGTTCATGGCTCATATTAGCCAAGAATTCGCTTTTGGCATGGTTTGCAGCTTCAGCGGCAACTTTCGCTTCTTGCAGAGCAGCTTCCACTTGCTTGCGTTCGTCAATTTGACGGATTAATTGTTCGTTAAGACGTTTCAATTTAGTTGTTCGCGCCATCACTCTATGTTCTAGTTCAGCATTTAATTGGCGCACTTCGACTTCTGCACGTTTGCGTTTAGTGATGTAAAGTATTAATTGGGCGTTTGAAGCTTCAATCGCTTGCTTTTGCTCATCTAATGTAGCAACAATGCTAGCTATAGAAGTTGAAAGAATAGCGACTTCATCTATGCCTGAAATTGCGGGAATTTTGATTGTAGAATCACCTTCGCACCTACGCGCAACAGCAGCAGCGATCGCTATCACTGGATTCACCAAACATCCGGCGAGCAACCACGACAAACCCGCAGACACAGCGCCTAGTATTACTCCCCAAATAATGATGTTGTGTTGGAACTCTCGTGCGGTTGCAAAAGCAATATCCGTTTTTTGGCGCACCAGAACCAGCCACCCAAGTCCGGGATAATTCTTGTAACCATCACTTTTGGCAAAGCTGGTTAGATAAGTAATCCCATCTTGCCAGGTATCAACCTGGTAGCTATTTTCACCCCGTCGCGCAGCATTTTGTATAGCGCTGAGGACATCCCTATTCTTGAGCGATCGCGCCGTAACACTCTTAGATTTTAAATTTTCAATGGCCATGCGTGGCGCTAACAAAACATTACCTTTATCTGAGAAAATCAGCACCTCTGCTTGATAGTAATTCTCTATAGGTTTAAGAAGCGAACCGTGCATATTTGTTGCCCAGTTCCAGTTGAGGTGCGCCCCCAGCACGCCTTGAAAATTCCCCGCCTCATCCATCAAGGGCGCTGTTAAATTTATTAACTGCAAGGGTTCCTGACTAGGATTAGGCAGTAACTTTTCCAGCAGAGTTGCTTTATGCACATCCTCAACATTAGGCGCTTCCTTGCCATTAACAAACCAAGGAAGACTAGAGACATCTTTGCCCTCTAATATTCTCCCCGTACTGGCTAAAACTTCGCCCCTAGCGTTAGTTAAACCAATCCACGCCAAGTCAGGATAGAGCTGTTTTATTTTCTCTAGTCGAGCGCGTTTAGCATCTAGAGAGACTTGGGAAGAACGAATTTCATCAAGGGTGGCGATCGCCTGGATCTCGCGATAGTGTATTACCTTGAACCAATCTAGATTGCTCGCTATATCGTCGGCTACGTGTGCCATGAAATGTCCAATATGGGCTTCTATCCGCGCTCTGCTGGCATTGCCAACAACCAAACTTAGTAAGAGCGAGAAGATGAGGATAATGCTACCAATTGCTAATCCCAGTCGAGTTATAAAGCTACGACGCGGATTGATAAAGGTAATAAATTGGTTGAAATTGGTCATTGGTAATTTCCATTACCCAGTAACTACAAATTGTTTGATGCGTTGCATAATTGCTTCCAATTCAGCAACCATTTCAGCTGCACCCTCTAACTGCTCTAATTGAGCCTGAGTTTCAAGCCTTTGTGCAATGTCGGGCATTAAGTAAACAGCTACCGTACTACTTCCACCTTTAATCTGATGAGCGTGACGAGAAAGGGCTTTACAATCTCCTAAGCTGACGGCTATTTTCGCTTCTTCTATGTAAGTTTGAGCATCTTCTACAAAAGCTTGCATAAGTTCTTCTTGAAATTCCGTATCTCCACCACATATTTGCTGTAGGCGTTCAATATCTAAAATTTCTGATAGCGAACCTCCAACCGTATTGCCAATGCTTCCGTTCTCTTTTTGCTCCTGTCCTTTAGCGCTAAGAGAGTTTTTTATATCTAACAAAGCAGACCAATGTTCTAGAGTAGCCTGTAATTGTTCTAGGGCGATGGGTTTACTAATGTAATCATCCATGCCAGATGCCAGACACTTTTCTTTGTCTCCCTTAAAAGCATTAGCCGTCATTGCAATTACCACATGACGGTTTCCGTAGAGACGGCGCAGCTCTTTTGTAGCTTCGTAGCCATCCATAATTGGCATCTGACAATCCATTAACACGATGTCAAAATCTCTTGTTGCCAGTGCAGTTAATGCCTCTTGACCGTTGTTAGCTGTGGTAGCTTGGTAGCCCAATACTTTTAGTTGATTTAAGCCAACTTTTTGATTAATTGGGGTGTCTTCTACTAACAGAATTTTGAGATGTGCCTTTTGTTCTGTTTCAGCAGCCACCAATTCTGGATCGATATTTATTTTTGCTTCGTCAGGCGATGCTAATGACGAATCACGGTTGACTGTTGCAGAATTACTATTGACGACACTCATCAAGCAGTCAAACAGCCTAGAAGCTTTCAGAGGTTTGGTTAAATACCCAGCAAAACCCCGTTCCAGCAGTAATTTTGCTTCTTCACGCTGATGCATGGAAGTAAGGAGAATCCACTTAGTATGAGCCAGCAATGCTTCAGAACTTATTAGCCGTTCCAGCATACCTCCGGTCATTTCTGGCAACTGCATATCCATCAAAACGATATCGTAAGGATCGTTTTGAGCTAAGGCATTTTGCAACGCCGCGATCGCCATCCCACCCTGCTCAACTTCATCAACTTGCATTCCCCACAAGCTGGCAAGTCTGACTACTACTTTACGCAAGGTGGGTTTATTATTGGCGACTAACAGTTTTATTCCTGAAAGTTCAGTTGTTAGTTGTCCGGTAAGAGGATGAGTTAATTCCCGCTGTCTGTTTAAAACTTCTTTATCAACTGGTAGGGTAAACCAGAAGGTTGAACCAACTCCCGGCTTACTTTCTACACCAATTTCACCGCCCATCAATTCTACTAATTGCTTGCTAATTGCCAACCCTAAGCCCGTTCCCCCATATTTGCGAGTTGTCGAAGCATCTACTTGAGAAAAGGATTGGAACAGCTTTTCACGATCTTCTGGACTTATTCCTATGCCTGTATCTATGATCGCAAATCGAATTGCAGGCTTTTGTCCTTTGTCGTTGGGCAAAATATCTTGGCCATTTACTGCTGACAAAGACACTTGAATTACTACTTCACCAGAGGCAGTAAATTTAATTGCATTACCCACCAGATTGGTAAGAATTTGCCGCAGACGCGCTGCATCTGCCTTAATTTCTAAGGGCACGTTGCTATCAATTAATGCCGCAAGTTCTATTCCTTTATTTTGCGCTGGTGTGTTTAGTAAATCTAGCAACTCTTCTATGCAGAGGTTTAAGTCAAAATTCAGCGTCTCCAATCGCATTTCACCTGCTTCAAGCTTGGAGAAATCGAGAATATCGTTGATTAGGGTGAGCAAATTTTGACCAGCTACCTTAGCCGTCTGTACAAAATCCAGTTGTTCTTCTGTGAGGTTGGTTTTTAAAAGTAAGTCCGTCATCCCCAGCACGCCATTCATCGGCGTGCGGATTTCGTGACTCATGTTTGCTAAAAATAGGGATTTTAGGCGGGAAGCTTCTAAGGCAACTTCTCGTGCTTGTTGCGCTTGCTCGAACAGGGTTGATTGCTGTATAGCGATCGCCAGTTGTACGCTCAACTGAGAAAGCAACTCGATCTCCGATTCACTCCACGCCCTCGGGCCGCTACAATTATGGGCAATCAGCAATCCCCATAACGATTTTGGATGATTCTGTTGATTGTCAATTTCAGCAATTTCTGGCTCCTGACCGCTACCCCTTATTACAATTGGAACTATTAAATTAGCTCTCACCTGAAGCTGCTCTAATAAATTCATGTGGCAGCGATCTAAACCTGCTGTATAAATATCTTCAATTGGCCGTATGCGACCTGCTTCGTAAAGCGGTATATAACTATCAGCAAAGCATTGATCTTGAATGTCCATCCCCAGAAGAGGCATCCAATTTGCACCTACAGATTCAACAACAACAGCCCCAGTTCCATTAGGTTCAAAGCGATAAACAACCGTGCGATCGGTTAATAGTAATTGCCGCACTTCTTCTACGGCTGTACTGAGCGTGTTGGTGAGATTAAGAGACTGGCGCACGCGCTGGGCTATAGCCCTTACCAGCCGTTCCCGTTCAGCTTGTTCGGCAATGCGTTGTTGCGACTTTTGCAAAGCCCTCTCAGCTTGCTTGCGTTCTGTAATATCCCTCTGCACTGTTGCTAAACAAAGGGGTTCGTCAGTGTGAGGATGCTTGACTAAGAAAATATTCATCCAGACATCGATTAGCTGATCGTTACGGAAGTTTCGCAGCTGACTCTCTCCTTGCCATTGTCCGGTTTGCATTACCGTTGGCAAAATTGTCTGGGAAAATTGAGTTTGAACATCTTCGGGGAAGTAATCAAACACTAGGGTGGAACTTATTTCCGATAGGCTATTTAGCCCCACTAGCTGGCGTCCGGCTTCATTGAGAAACAAGGTTTTTCCATCCATTGCTGCCATGCCAATAAAGTCGCTGCTGTTTTCAATTAGCGAAACAAACTTTTGTCGTTCTTCTTCGGCTCGTTTGCGATCGCTAATATCCAAGGACAAGCCATACCAAAGCAAGTCTCCGTTGGCTAGCAATTCCGGTTGGGAAGCCCCCTGAATCCACTTCACCTTACCCGAATCTGTAACAAGCCTCCCCTCCCAGTTCCAAGGTTGCAAGGTTTGGGCGGAAACACCGATAGAGTTTTCAAAGGTTCCGCGATCGTCCGGGTGAAGCCTGTTGAGAACTAACGACGCATCCTGTTGTACGGCTTCTGGCTCTTGTTCGTACACTTCCCGACAACCAGCGCTAACGAAGGGGAAACTCATCGAGCCATCCGTTTTCAGCAAAAATTGGTAAACCATGCCAGGTACGGTGGCGGTGATTTTTTGCAACTGTTGCTCTCTCTGGCGCAGAGCTTCCTCTGCCGTGTAACTTTCTGTAATATCGTGGGCAAAGCCTAGAACGGCAAAAATATTACCCTCGTTATCATATAAACCAAATTTTTTGGTATCGAAGATGTGCAACGAACCATCTGCACACGTAGCTGGATCGTAGGAATTGTGGATTGTCTCGCCTGCCAACACAGCTTCGTCGTCAGCGCGGAAGCCACGAATGCCGGCGCTGGGATTGCCAAATACTAATTCTTCTGAAAAACCCAGTTCCAAATCATCCTTACCGACGATCTCTTCTACTGTTTTACCAATAGCGTTAGCGTAGCCCTGATTAACCAAGACATAGCGGAAGTTTCTATCTTTGGCGAAAATCCAGTCAGGCGTTGCATCAATTACAGTCCGCAGCAGACGGCTTTGATTTTCGGTATGCTGTAATGCTTGCCTCAGCGCTATTTCTGCTTGTTTGCGGCTGGTGATGTCCAGCATTGTGCCAAATAGCCGCAGCACTTGCCCTTTATCGGAAGAAACAGCTTGTCCTCTAGCCTCAACATACCTGATAGAACGATCGGGCCGATGGAGGCGAAATTCAAATTGATGAGGCTGGCCGTCAGCGATCGCTTGTCTAACGGTTTTATGCCATAGTTCTAGGTCATCTGGATGAATTTTTTGTAGAAGTTCTGAGTAAGTGGGTGTTTTTTGGCTTGGCTCAAGGCCAAAAACTCGGAAGGCTTCATCTGACCAAGTAATTTTTTGAGTGGCGACATCAAAATCCCAGCTGCTGAGGTGGGCTATTTTTTGTGCTTCTGCGAGTCTAGCTTCACTATGCCTGAGTTTTTCCTCGGCTTGTTTGCGTTGCGTAGCCGCCGCCACGGCATCGCTGATGTCGTTAAAATAAATCGACAGTCCCGATTCTGAAGGATAGACCCGAACCTCAAACCACTTATTTAGCGAGGGATCCCATTCCTCAAATGTTACTGCCCTGCCGCTCTCTACGGCGCGATGATACTCTTTGTAAAAAACTGACCCAATTGCTTCTGGAAATTCTTCCCACAAGTTACGACCCACAAGCCGATCCGCTGTTTTGCACAAAACACGCTCGGCTTCACTATTCATATAAGTAACTTCCCAGTTGCGGTTTACCGCAAAGAAGGCATCACTAATACTTTCTAAAATATGAGATAACCGCGCTGAGGTGGCGGCAATACGAGCTGTGGCGGCGGTGAGCATCCCCTCTGCCTGTTTGCGTTGGGTGATATCCTCATAAGTCACGCTGATGCAGTTGTTGGGCAGGGGTAACACTTCTATAGCATAGACACTCTCCAGCGCCCGGTTCTCACCATATGTGATATCTTCTACCTTTCGTACAACCCCCGAACGCACGACATCAGCAAACAGTTGGGGAATTGCCTTCTCGCGCAGATGGGGAAAATTTTCATCCAGGGTCTTTCCCTCAATATCAGCGGCGGAAACGCCTGTGAGTCGTGAAGTTGCAGGATTTGCAGCAATTAACCTCAGCGTTTGGTCATCGTTGAGGTCTTCCATCTGGTAAACATAAATACCTTGCTTGCTGTTGTTAACAATATCGGCATACAGCTGTAACCGATCGTATGCGTGCTTGATTTGAGTAATGTCAAATATCATGCCCTCAAGCCAGCAGGCGGCTGAGGTGGGGCAACAATAAGGGGTTAAAGCCAAACAAGAATCGATGTTTGCCGCTTGGTCGTTGGCAAATTTGCCTCGACCTCTGTCACAAACCCATCGCGTGGTGCCATCGGCGTGAGTAATACGGTATTCGATGCAATAGGGTTGTCGGCTAGCAATTGCTTGTTGAACAAGTCGTTCAACTCTCGCTTTATCTTCTGGATGGATCAGATTGGCAAAGCTTATCGTCTGAGTGTCAATAAAGTCAGATGCCCGATAGCCGCAGATTTCTGCGATCGCCTCGCTCATATACTCTACTGTCCTCTGGGCATCGCTTTTGGCACGATAAACGGCTCCAGAGATACTAGCAATCATTGACTGGAATTGCTCTTGCCTTTTACAGGGGGCTTCTTTGGTTTGTTCGTATTGCATAACATCGCTAAATTGAGCGCCTATTTGTTTTATACTGCCATCTGCCCTCAGATGGACTTCGCTTCTTAAATAATAAACAGACTTGCTACTCGCTCGAAAGACGATAAACAGCGTAGTTAATGGCGCGATCGCCCGGTACAATTTCGCATTCAGTGTTATAACTAAATACCTAGTAATTCTTATAATATTTATTTTTTTCGTAAAGCTGTTGGCTGTTTGCTGCCAACCATTCAACAACCAATTAACATTACTCAATTAACATTACTTTTTAGAATGTCTCGAAGCCTGCATTGCTGAGGCTACCCCTACACTTACCCTGAATTAATAGTAGCTTCACCCTGATTTTTAATAATTTTATACCTGATTCAGTAGAAGAAATTAATTCTTTGAATGATGGTTACAGCGCGAGCAGACCACACCAAACATTTGTCAATTTTGGGTTTCGCACCTTACCCCAAATTATAAGATGATATGATTTTATTAAATTTCTCTACTTAGACTTTATTGAAATATGCAGATGCCGCTATGAGTATAACATTTTTTTACAACCTTTAGATTTTTTGTAAGCATAGCCTTGCGGTTGCATTTTATTCAACTTAATTTATGAGATATTGTAGTTTATTAAGTAGAGTAGTAAATTTTGGGTAAGTTATTATTTTTATAAATTAACAGCTAAAATACCTGTTAATTTAGCCCTTTTCTTGCTTTTAAAATGGGTTATCTTTGTTTTATCAAGGGTTGCGTCGATCGGCGAAATTAATAGGAAATTAGTAGTATTGTACATTTAATATAGCTAGCGATCGCCTTCTTATATTCATATTTATCACCCCGCGATCGCTAGCTATATTAATAAATTCCAATCTGTTATTTAGCAACAGTATTATTTAGATTTTGATCCAAGTCTCCAGCGCGACTTAAAGGCCAAAAACGAACAACTGCTTTACCAACTATGCGATCGCGCGGTACAAAACCCCAGTAGCGCCCATCATAACTATTGCTGCGAGAGTCACCCAATACCAAATAAGAATTATCCGGTACAGTAAGCGGCCCCCAATCTTCGTGAGAAGCATTTACAACATAATTTTCCTGTATAAGTTTACCGTTAATAAAAACTCGCCCTCCTTTAATCTCTATTTTTTCTCCAGGTAGCCCAATCACCCGTTTGATGAAAGTATCGTGAAAATTTTCTTGCTGTAGCTTATCTGTAGGTGAAAACAGAACGATATCACCACGCTGGGGATTATGGAAGCGGTAACTAACTTTATCCGCCATCACGCGATCGTTTATTTCTAAAGTTGGCACCATAGAACCTGAAGCAACATAACGACCTTCTGCCACGAAAGTGCGGAATCCAAAGGCAAAAATGAGGCTTAATCCAATTGTTTTAAAACCCTCAATACAGATATTTTTTAAATTATTATCGCTATCGCTATGTGTCACTTTTGTACTCCTGAAGCCTTGTCAATTTAGTTTATAGTTTTACAAATTTTGGGGCAAACTTTAGGGTTGAAAGTATGCGCGATCGCGCTTGACTGCTTTCCCCTATGCCTCCACCACATACTTACCCAGCTATGAATCTTACAGGTTATTACGAAAAGCACCAATAAATCAGATAAGAATATTAACTGATGATATCAACCCTTCCTTGATAATTCTGGCGCTATACACCACCTGTCTTCCCTCAATACCCTTTAAATCTTTAAGATGTTTTTGAATTCCCGATACTCCGCTAGTCCTTAAAGCATTTAAGAAAGATTTATCCTTGTAGACCTCTGACGAAAAGGAAAGTTCCTTGCTTTTTGAAACTCCTTGTATGCGTGCCGCCTTGTTTACGGTTGAGCCAAAATAATCTAAATGATTATTCAGATTTACCAAAACTGCGGAACCGCGATGGATGCCTATTTTAACTTTTATTTGTTCATCCTCGTGATGACTCTTGTTGTAATCGCTGAAACCTGCAAACGCTTCTGCTGCGGCTTTGAGGGCTTGTTCGTTTGTGACAAACGAGGCCATTACAGCATCACCTATAGTTTTGACTACCGTTCCCCGATGTTTTTCAATTGATTGGAATAAAATGTCAAAGTGGTCGCGAACTATATTGTATGCTTTAGCGTCTCCTAGTTTTTCATACATCATCGTAGAGCCAGTAATATCAGTAAACATGAGCGTGACGGCTCTAATTTTCATGCGTTCGCGATCTGAGAGAATTTGATCGCCAAACAAACGCTTATAATCAGGATGATGGATAATTTCAAGGCCGGAAACGCGGGGAGGAAGCTGTTCTATTTTTAGTTCTTCCGGCAAGTTATCGTTTAACATAATCATGCCGGATAACGAATGACCAATGTTTGTTAATTCAATTTTGATTTTGCCGGGGCGGGCGGTTAGTTGTTCCTTGTCAAAATATTTGCCTTCTAGCTGCTTTATTTGAAAATTTTGTATTTCTTCTGTTTCTTCTCCGTCTACTACCAAACTTCCTTTTGCCAAAGTCAGGGGACAGCAGTAGCGATATCTACCTTTTTCTAATGAGAGAATAACAGAGTCAGTTTCGTTTAAACCCGTAACCAGTTGAAATTTAGATTTTAAGATAGGAGGGGGAGCGCAGACGGGGCAAATTCTAGGATCTTCGATGGCTTTATTCAGCGAAAAAGTAACTTCGACGCGATCTAAGAAATCAACGTCAAAATCGCGTTCGCACATTTCGCAAGAAGAAACTTCTGATGCATCGGCCAGATTATTAAATTCAGCAGTAATCATGTTGCAATGAGGACAGTGGATATCCCAATGCAGATCGAACACTTCCGCGATCGCGCCATATAAAAATTCAGATATGACTAAATCCGGGTGCAGCCCAGCAAGAGCTGCTACATGATGGGGGTTTATCCTGATTCGTTCCAAAAGGTTAGATCCCAGCAACCAGTCTTCGATCTCTTTAATCGCTACGACGCTAGCACCATGACGCTTTTTTAGATTTTCAAATTTTTCTTTTAAAAGAGCAAGATTCATTACAGCTATATTGGTGCCAACTTTGCCTCGATCCTTGATGCAACTAACTCTACCGCGTTGAATTGTGCGCGGGCGTTTGAGCCTCGTCCCACTGAGGTTTTTTGATGTGGTAGCTTGGTAAATGCCTCTAGCCTTCATATATCTTCATATTTTCTCATATATTAAATTAGCAGGACAACCGTCAACAGATTTCTGTATTTTGGCTTAATTTGGCTTTTAAGTTGCCACAGAGCCTGTAACTTGTAAGTTGCGCTACCTATAGTTATAGGCAAACCAGCTATTTAAATACTAAATAAATATGTAAATATGCAAAAGAATAATTAAGGCATAGACAACCACTTTAATCCTCTCCCTAGAGCGAGATTTAGAGAGAAAATGTAAGAGATTGTAAAGGAGAACACAGGTTAGAATCATTGGCCATAAAACCTAGCTCGTAGCCTCCCCACACAAGCAATGAAAGTCAAAATGATTTTGCCTGCGCTAACAGAAGCTATAAGTCCCCACTGGCGACCAATTAAATATTCTCTGTTTCCCCCCTTGGGATTAGCCACAATAGCCAGTTTTTTCAGCGAAGATGACGAAATTACCCTGCAAGACGAACACGTTGAGCGTCTAAATTTAGACGACGAGCCAGATTTAGTAGTAATCCAGGTTTATATTACTTCAGCTTACCGAGCTTACGAACTAGCAGACCATTACAAACAAAAGGGCGCGTATATCTGTCTGGGTGGGTTGCACGTTACTTCGCTACCGGAAGAAGCCGCTGCCCATGCTGATACTATATTCCTTGGCCCAGGAGAAGATACTTGGCCTGAATTTCTGCAAGATTTCAGGGCGGGGCATCCAGGTAAAGTGTATCAATCGAAACTGCGATCGCTCCTCGGCGTCCCTAAAATTCGCCGCGACTTAATTAAGCGTCATCTCTACCTAATTCCTAACTCAATAGTCGTCTCGCGGGGTTGTCCCCACACCTGCGATTTTTGCTACAAAGAAGCATTCTTCAAAGGCGGCAAATCTTTTTACACCCAACCTGTAGACGACGCCTTAGCTGAAATCGACCGCCTACCCGGTAAGCATCTTTATTTTCTAGACGATCATCTATTCGGAAATCCTGAATTTGCCGCCGCTTTATTTGAAGGCATGAAAGGCATGAGCCGCGTTTGGCAGGCAGCAGCAACCGTAGAATCCATCTTAAAGCCACAATTACTAGAAAAAGCCGCCGACGCAGGCTTACGCAGTATGTTTGTAGGCTTTGAAACCCTCAATCCCGCAAATCTCAAAGCACAGCATAAATATCAAAATCTCAATCGAGACTACAGCGCTGCTATCCGCCGCCTGCGGGATGTAGGAGTAATGGTTAATGCCAGCTTTGTTTTTGGTATGGATGATGATGATGAAACCGTTTTCGACCGCACTGTAGAATGGGCAGTGCAACAGGGACTAGAAACTGCTACATTTCATATCCTGACGCCGTATCCCGATACGGCTTTATACAAACGAATGGCAGAACAGGGAAGAATTACCCATAGCAACTGGGATTTATACGATACTCGGCACGTCGTTTACAAGCCAGCGAAAATGACGCCAGAAGTGTTGGAAGCTGGCTATTGGCAAGCATATCGAGATTTTTACCGCTGGAGCAATATTTTTCAGGGTGCTTGGGTTAAAGAAGATTGGGGCGACAGGATGCGGCACTTGGCTTATTCTGGAGCATGGAAGAAATTAGAGCCAGTTTGGGATGCAATTATCCGGCTGAAAACGGTGACTCAATGCTTGCCAGCGTTGGAGAATGTGCTTACCAGTTTTGGTTCGCATCCGGCATCTAAAAAGATCGATCGTATGCTAAAGACCCCTTCTGTGACAGACTTGGATCAGCAGTTGCGGGTGCCATAAAGTAAGGATAAAGATGAAGAAAGAAGGATAAACCATGACAAGACTAATACCCTGACCTAGATTGAGGTATTTTCATCCTTTATGCTTCATACTTTTTTCTATCTCCTGTCTTTTGGCTCCTGGCATCTGTATTAACGCGCTTAGGAGCCAACTAATATGGAATTAAATCTACGGAACGCCTTCAAATATTACCGAGATTTTCAGCATCAAAATCAAGCTATTAATGACCTGGAACAGTGGCTGAAGGCGAATCACCCAGACCAGTTGGAGAAGTTTCAGCAGACTTGGAGAAGCGGAACCAATCTGGAACTTTCTCGCGACGTTACGGGGAAACAGAACAGCAGCGATCGCACAATCCACGTGCCGGGGGTTGCAAATGATATTTATTTGCAAGATCCGATTATTGCAGGTGGCAGTTTCACTTGGGCGGATGCAACCCATAATGGCAAGCGCGTCCTGCACAATAAAGAAACTGTAGAGGATATTATTGCTTTCGCCGAGCAGCTGCAAGCTGCCAGAGATCAGATTGGCCAGCCTTTCCACATTACCAATTGGTATCATCCTCCTTCATCTGGTGAAGTGACGGGTAGGGAGAAAAAGAGCAGTCATCAGCAAGTCGAGGCTGTTGATTTCCGCGTGGAGGGCTACACGGGTCAACAACTGGGGGATGAGTTAAGTTGGTGGCAGGGTGGTTTAGTCACTTACTCATATATCCCCTACTTAATACGTCTAGACAATCGTTCCTACCACCGGGGACAAGCATCATACCCTGGTTAAATGAAGAATGAGAAAGAAGTAAAAAGGCAAAAGAATGGGGTTAGTTCGGTCTTTTGCCTTTTTCCTTTTGGCTTGAGTGCCCTAGCCTTGGCGTTTTAGAAACTATCGCTAACGCACGCCAGGAAAGGAATCGACATACTGAATCTGAATGTCGGGAAAGGTGTCAACAATCTGGACTTTGAGATTTGGGAAGTTTTGCACCATCTGCCATTGACCGCACTGTTGGGCAAAGTTTGTCACCTGTTTTACCTTCAAATCGGGAAAGGCTGATACAACTTTGACTTTAATATCAGGAAATTTATCAACAATCTGCACTTGGCCGTAAAGCTTTTTTCCTTTATAGGTGCAGGTTGCGGCATCAATGGCGCGATCGCTAGCCTCTAGCCGCCTTGCTACGGATGCGTCCGCGATCGCTATTAAACCAACACCAACTACAACCCAACTCAACCCACTTTTCATAACTGCCTCGTTTTAGGTCAAGTTGCCGTGCCGATTTAGTGGCTCAATCCCATCGCACCTTGCACAATAGCGCCCTTGAACTTTGCAAAATCTAGCTCAGCCATCATTAGATCCGCATCACTCAAGTTCGCTTTTTCCAGGTTTGCACCTCTTAAGTCAGCAAACCTTAGATTTGCACCGTTTAAGTCTGCACTTTCGAGTTTTGCATTCCTCAAGTTGGCAAATCTTAGCACTGCGCCTCCCAATTCTGCTTTGTTCAGTCGGGCACACTCTAAGTCAGCTACATATAAGTTAGCCCCACCCAGTTTTGCCCCCCTCAAGTCAGCTCCTCTCAAGTTAGCCCGTTGTAGGTTAGCTTCCCTGAGATCCGCGCCCCTCAACTTTGCACCGCTGAGGTCGCAGCCAACACATTCTTTAGTTTCTAACAACCGTCGGACGTGTGCCGAACTTTCGGCTCCAGCTGGCGCGGCTAGCATTATAGGCATTGAGATGGCGGCTGTTAGTAGCGTTGTGAGTTTCATAGCTTTGTTTGGTTTAGTAAAGTGGGGAACTACAAAATATAGCTGCTGGGTGCGATCGCTACACAAGTTAGTTTTTTTGGCGATCGCGGTTGCGTCCAGAAGGCGCGATCTCGCGAAGCTCTCGGATATTCATCTGCTCCCATACTCCCTGTTTCTGCCACCGCCGCAAGTACAAGTAGACCGTTGAGGAAGGGGGCAGGTCATGGGGTAGCATCTGCCACGAGCAACCCGTCCGCATCAAATAGAAAATCGCGTTGACAATTTCGCGCATATTAACAGTGCGCGGGTGTCCGCCTGATTTAGCAGGTGGAATCAGTGGTTCAAGTTGTTGCCATTCGGCATCGGTCAGATCGCTAGGATAGGCTTTTCTTGCCATAGCTTAGATGCACCCTACAATTGGCTGTTTCGACTATGGCTTAATCTTTATGCGGAACTAAGCGAGTTTAATTTTTCTTTATAAATGCGGGTTAAAAACTTCAAAACATCGCTTTTCCCAACAACTAAGCTATAAACCCCACTTGCGTGTAAAACCTACCTAATTATCAAATTACTAATTAACTTATCGAGATAAAAGGGGTGAACAATATAATCAAATATTTCCTGAAATTCCCTACTTTAAAGGCTTGCAGCCTCAGCAGTGGCTGCCTTAGCGAGGGCTTTCTTTTTGTTTTAGTGGGTTGAGCTTAATTTTTTCTTTATAAATGTTTTAGTTTGTTTAACTACATTAAATGCTAAAAATACAAGCTTCAGTAATAATACTTAACCATTAATATGTAAAGAAAAATTAATAAAGGCTATATAAAGACTATGAGGAAAATACTTAAAGATTCAGTTAAAAACACTATGACCCTAGTGCATCTACCAGGAGAAATACTTAGGATACGACTTAAGACCTAGTTACCTACGCAAGCTGATGTAGCGGCAAGTTGTTTTGTAGCGTTATTGCTCTGAGCTAAAACAAGAAAACGGTTATGGAAACTCGACGACTACCAGTTCAAGAACGATCATTAGTTAACAGAGTAAGTAGGACTACACAACTACCCTACTTAGCTGCTCTAAGACCGCGCCAGTGGACAAAGAACCTAGTTGTGTTTGCGGCACCTCTATTTGAGTTCAAAATCCACCATTTTGAGTCGATTCAGGGTGCCTGGCTAGCATTTGCATTGTTTTGTTGTGCTTCTAGCGGTTTCTACTTACTTAATGACATCATTGATGTGGAAGCCGATCGGCGGCATCCTGTGAAATGCAAGCGCCCGATCGCAGCAGGCTTGGTGACAATCCGGGTAGCGATCGCCATGACAGTGGTGCTATTAGCAGGATCTTTGCTCATAGGTTGGTTGCACGCACCTGCCTTGGGAGCCGCGCTAATTGCCTACGCAATTTTGCAACTCGCCTATAACCTGCGGCTTAAGAAAACAGTAATTTTGGATATTGGAGCGATCGCCACCGGGTTCGTCCTCAGAGCTTACGGAGGCGCAGCGGCTACAGGGATTGAAATATCTCCTTGGTTTGTCCTGTGTACCGCAATGCTGGCGCTGTTTTTGGGAGTCGAGAAACGCAAAGCAGAACTGCGATTATTTGAAATCAAAGGCGGCAAAACTCGTTCTGTCCTCAAACGGTACTCTATGGAACTACTCACCCGCATGGAAAGCGTAGTAACCACAGGTGCAGTTATGAGCTATGCGCTGTGGAGTTCTGGCCCTCAAGTTCAGGGAGCATCAACACCCTGGATGCTCTTAACACTCCCCTTTGTTTTGTATGGCGTTTTTCGCTATCAGTTGCTAGCCGACCCCCAAGAAATTGCTCGCAAGAGTAGAAGAGAATCGGATCTTGAAGAGTATGGTCATAGTGCTGTAGAAGGTGGCCAAACTGAGCGCCCTGAAGAGATTTTATTAAGCGATTTGCCAATCCTGCTTACCGTTCTAGGCTGGGTAATCACAATCTTCGTCATTCTATGGCTTAAGAATGCCGGGATAATTTAGCAACAAATAGTATCTTTATTATTTTGGTGTGAAAAATATCTTTCCCAGCGATTAATAAAGCTTCAGCGTTCAATTAATGACTGCTAATTAATGGCAATTAGCAATAAAAGGACGATATTATTACCCTTTGTGTGAGGTGTAATAATATCGTCCTAAAGCCATGTAGGCAATAGTCTCAAGCTAAAGCTACAAGTGTTTATACAAGCTTCATTATTGGCCATATATAAAATTTGCGAGATTTACAAAATCCAACTTAATTTAAAAAATATTTTAAAATTATTTTAAATAAACTTTACAAAAAAAGAGAGTATTACTATTGACTAATCAAAGTTGCTAAAGCTATGGTGTATTCACGCAAGAAAAAGCTGGATAAAAACTGAACAGGGTCAAGAGAAACTATGGAATTATTAACATTAAACGAAGCTATTTCCCTGGATGTAAAGCGAGCTAACCAACTGTATAAAAAACATTTCAATCCAGGGTTGCTAGAAGTTTATAAGCTCCTTGGCATGAGCGAAATGGACATTGAAAGCGCCGAGGGAGTTGAAATTCATTTAAAAGATGGACGGACTATCCTTGACTTTTCTTCATCAATTGGAGTTTTAGGATTAGGCCACAATCATCCGCGAATTATAGCCGCCGAAGAGCTGTGCCACAAGAAAAAACTAATTGATGCAATCAAGGTAGCGCCGCATAAGCTTCAAGCAGCTTTTGCCTACAATCTTTCCCAGCTATTACCAGATCCTTTACAAATGTGCTTTTTTAGCGTTTCCGGCGCTGAGGCAGTGGAAGCAGGTTTAAAAATCTGTGAAAGAGCGCAAGGGCCAAAGAAAACTAAATTTATTACGGCTAGTGGTTCCTTCCACGGTAAGACTCACGGCGCTTTATCTCTCACTACAAGTGGAGGATTTCAGCGTGGTTTCTTAATGGGCATACCAAAGGAAAATATTGTTGAAGTCCCCTATGGTGACGTGCAGGCGCTTGCAGCTGCTATTAGCGAAAACCAGACAGGCGAAGGCGAAAACTCAATTATCGCTATCATTTTAGAACCAATTCAAGGTCAAGGGCTGCATTCTGCTCCTCCGGGATATTTGAAAGAAGTAGTTGCTCTGTGCCGGGAAAACAACATCCTCTCAATTTTTGATGAAGTCAAAGTTAGCATGGGGAGAACTGGAACATTTTGTGCGTTCCAAATCGAAAACGTTGTTCCAGACGTTGTAACTATTTCCAAGTCGTTAGGCGGCGGCAAACGGGCAGTAGGAGCGATGATTACAACAGAAGCTATCTTCAATAAAGCTTATGCTGGGAGAAAAGATAGCTCGTTGCATACAACAACCTTTGGCGGTTTAGGAGAATCCTGTGCAGTTGGCATTGAGGCGCTGAATGTTCTTCAAGAAGAAAATCTGATTGAAGGAGCGCGGGAGAAAGGAGAATATCTGAAAAATAAACTTCTAAAACTGCAAGAGAAGCACAAAGGCAAGATCGTTGAAATTATGGGGAGAGGCTTACTCCAAGGAATACGGTTTGCTTTTAACAAGAGTTTCTTCAGTCAAGTTATAGACACGTCGAAATTCAGCATATTTAACACGCTTGATGCGATAATGATGGCTAGCATTATCCGAGAACTTTATCAACGCTACAACATAATCACTCACTTTTCTGCATCCGATCCAGACGTGTTGCATGTCATGCCGCCCTTAGTTGTAGAGTACCGTCAGCTAGACGAGTTTGTTGATGCTATTGACGATATTCTCGAACGGGGATTGGTGAAGATAGTAGCCGAGTTTGTTAAAGGAAATGTGATGGATATGCAGGTGAAAGCTTAGGAGATAGCGCAAAACCCGCTTTCTTGTAGGGAGCGGGTTTAATTGGCCAAGAAAAGAAACGAATTTTAAGATAGAAAGTCAGCGCTTAATAGGTAGTTATCGTCTAAGCGCGATAAAAGAGCCTTGGTTTAGCAGTCCGATAGATCGCAAAGCAATCGTTTTAACAGGGTGTTTATAAAGTATAAGCGGTAAGCGCATTTCGTCTATATGTGCTAACAGAAAGACGAGAATTTTGGACTTTATAAGCAGCCTCTAGTAGAGGTGTATATGAGTTGCAAATTGTTATCGCCCATTGAAGTTCCTTTGTCAGGCTGGGGCAGATATCCTGTAGCAAAAAGTTTTCTTCAGCGTCCAGAGCAAGTTTCATCGGTTTCTGAAGTAATTAAAGACTTTCAGGATACGACTGTTATAGCTAGAGGTGCTGGTCGCAGTTACGGAGATGCAGCAATCAATTACAACGGACAGACGTTGCTAACTGAAGGATTGAATCGCGTCATATCCTTCAATAAAGAGACTGGTCTTCTGTGTTGTGAAGCTGGGCTTAGTCTCAAAGAAATTATAGAAAGGTTTGTACCGCTAGGGTGGTTTCCATCTGTTACGCCAGGAACCAAGTTCGTTACGGTTGGCGGTGCTGTTGCCTTCGACGTGCATGGCAAAAACCACCATCAAGACGGTTCTTTTTGCCGTTTTGTTAGCAAATTGAAAATTACGCTAGCTACTGGCGAAACCGTGCAATGTTCCCGCAAGCAGAATAGCGATCTGTTTTGGGCAACGGTAGGGGGAATGGGGCTGACAGGGATAATAACTGAGGTAGAGTTAGCGCTGCGCCCAATTGAAACGGCTTACATAGATATGTACAGCCTTAAGGCGAAAAATTTGGATGAGGCGATCGCTCTATTCGACGAACACGAACCCAACTATCAATATTCTGTAGCTTGGATAGACTGTCTATCTTCCGGTAAAGCATTGGGTCGCAGCATTATAATGTTCGGCAATCATGCGACGCGATCGCAACTGCATCCCCAACTGCAAGAAGAACCTCTGTCTGTCCAAACCAAGTACCGCCTCCCGGTTCCCTTTGAACCACCTTCTGGGCTGCTTAATCGCTACACCATGAGTAGCTTCAACGCACTTTACTACGGTCGCCATCCTAAAGCACCAGTCCGCTCAATTGTAGATTACGATTCCTTCTTCTACCCGCTGGACTTTTTGAAGGGTTGGAATCGGCTTTATGGCAAACAAGGGTTTAT
The DNA here is from genome assembly GCF_014695585.1 of Microcoleus sp. FACHB-831. Lineage (NCBI taxonomy): Bacteria > Bacillati > Cyanobacteriota > Cyanophyceae > Oscillatoriales > Microcoleaceae > Microcoleus > Microcoleus sp. FACHB-831. The sequence continues at coordinate 76,342 of NZ_JACJON010000056.1, forward strand.
CCAATACCAGTGCGTTTTTCCGCCCTCAGTGAGCAGAGAGGCTCTTGTTCAAATACTAAACAGATGCAGTTTAAAAGGCTGCGGCTCTTTCCTTGCCGTACTTAAAAGGTTTGGTTCTCAGGAAGGATTGCTATCGTTTCCCATGCCAGGCTATACCTTAGCTTTAGACATACCGATTAAAGCTGGGTTGTGGGAATTTCTCGATCAATTGGATCGAATGGTTATTCAGTATGGCGGTCGAGTTTATCTTGCTAAAGATGCTCGTCTTAGTCCCGCCTCTTTTAGAGAAATGTATCCAAACTTTCCCCAATGGCTATCCGTGAAATCGAAGGTAGATCCCAATAACTATTTTTCCTCTGCTTTGTCTAAACGTTTGGAAATCGATTCGGAAGTACAACAGATAAATAAGAAAGATCGTGCCTTGTCTATCTCTGGTTAATTTTGCATACGGGGATTTTAACTGAGGATATAAGATACGTTCTTCTTGAATCGGTTAGGTAGTATGTAGCGAAGCGATCGCCAATTTCGCAGTTTTACCCTTGACGTGTCGCCTCCAAAAAGCCTATAAGCGTGAAAGTACGGGAAGTTAACTGTGGAGTAAACCACCCATACATACAACCCGGACAACGCAACAAATTTTAGCCATAGCACCCGATGCTATTTGTGCTAAAAGTGGCTAAGCTTTGGCGACGCCGCGCAAATGGGGAGGATTGGGTGCGAACGAGCAAGCAGCCTGGGGGAATAACAAGGCAGGGGTAGCAAAGCTTACCAAACGCAGATTGCTATAACTGAAAATGCCTTTAAATGCAGTTTCCCCAGGCGCAAGTTTCCTTGCAAACCTGAATTGGGCCTGTTTCTGTGGTTGGCGATTCAACGCACGATCTTGGCGGTCAAATACTCCGTCGGCATAGGTGACGCAGTGGATTGAGTCCCGCAGCCAAAACCGTGATAATTGCAAGAAGCTATATTGCCAGCAGGTGAAGACGAAGAGACAATTGGCTATGCGGCGATCGCTCTGCATGACAATTATTATTAAAACAATTACGCGCCTCTAAGCCAGCATCAGCGCGTGAAAAAATTTCCATCAGTTGGGATAAAAAAGTTGCCACTCGGCGATCGCAGCAAAGAAGTAAGACGCAGCGCCGACGATTTGTTAGCACCTTTGTCAGAATCTCGTCTGTGCGATCGCACGCTTCAGCGGTTGCAATTCTTAATAAAATTCACGCCAGCTCCCCAGCAGGAAATTGTTGTAACTCTGCTCGCTCATTGTGACAAAGCAAGGATACGCGATGGGATAGATTCCAACTCTCCTTTAGGAATTGGGGATAAAGCTTGGTGGCTCTTACAAATGTTGGCGATCGTTCCGCCTAATTATCGGTGCCAAACTTCCGGATTAGCACCAAAAGAGTTAATACAGACAGCCCTTGACAATACTTATGAGCGATCGCTGATTGAAGGGTGGATGCGGGCAACGCTGCGACATCGCGATGGCCCAAACAACTAGATACTGAAACGATAAAAGGACTTATGCAAGTCCTGCCCGTAGAGCGAGCAGAAGCTTTTATTTTGGAGCCTCTGCAATCGCATCGTCAACCTTTGCGCGGGAACCAACCAGCTTTGTTGAGGCTCAAAGAGTAACAAAAGCCTTGGAGTATTTAAACTGACTAAGGCAGTCTTAAGAGTTTTAAGTATTATTGTTACTAATGAAAAAACGCAAAGCCCCCTCGAAAATTAGAATAGTCCTTATAGTAATTTCTACTATTATCGTTACCATTGGGTATTTAGCAGGAAGTATATATTTTTATGACAGTAAATTAACAACAAGTGGGGGCGATGCCGCAATTGTCCTGGGCGCAGCCGTTTGGGGAGAGGAACCATCGCCTGTTTTTAGAGAAAGAATTAATCATGCAATTGATTTATATAAAAGCGACCTAGTTCAAGATATTATTTTTACAGGAGGACAAAGTAACATTAACGAACTAGCCGAGTCGGTCGTTGCTAGAAAGTATGCGATCGCTCGCGGTGTTTCAGAAAGCAATATTTTAACTGAAAGCCAGTCGCGAACTACATATCAAAATCTTTACTATGCTAAGCAGGTAGCTCAAAAGCGGAATTTAACAAGATTTGTAATTGTAAGCGATCCTTTACACATGAAACGAGCCATGTTAATGGCCAAAGATTTACAAATCAACGCTTATCCATCAGCCACACCTACCACAAGATATAAAAGTATCGAAAATAAACTTCCCTTCTTGGCACGGGAAACATATTTTTATATGTACTACAAGATTGTGAGATGGTTGCGCCCATTTATATCAATAAATAATCTTTAAAATATATTTGCGAAGCTACAAAGCAGATGAGCATAATAAATTGAACAAAAAACCTAACCTTCCAACCTAATCCCCGGAGGGGGGATCGAGCCACACCTTTGCTACCTGTAAAAGAGAAATATTATGTTTAATTAGCCGATAAGCTGAACTATATTAGTCGAATCAGGCACTTTAATATCCGCCGACAAAAAACTACAAAAGATGAGCGATTCAAAAGCAAAAAACAAAAAGCCAACCGAAGCTAAAAAATCTCTACTGCGCGAACGCGCCGAAAAGCAGTTTACGCAAGAACTAGAGGAACTAGCTAAAGTTGATAATCGCCAGCATCCGCGTAGCTGGAACCTATCCCCTTGGGCGGTGACAAAGTATGTATCGGGTAGGAAACTAAAGAATGGGTTTGAAGTATCGCCCAAGGGGATAGGCGATCGCCGCATCATTGAAATTGCCGTCGCCACACTCACAACCGACCGCGCCTTACTGCTTATCGGCGTCCCCGATACAGGTAAATCCTGGGCCTCCGAACACTTAGCAGGAGCAATTTCGAGCGATTCCACCCTCCTCATCGAGGGTACTGCTGGCACAAGCGAAGAAGCCATCGGCTACGGCTGGAACTGTGCGCGTCTGTTAGCAGATGGCCCCTCTATGCAAGCATTAGTTGCCAGCCCCTTAATGCGGGCAATGGAAGATGGTAAAATAGCCCGCGTCGAAGAACTTACCTGCATCCCCGCTGATGTTCAAGACACCCTCATTACAGCCGTTGTTGAAAAGACACTCCCCATTCGCGAAATGGGGGAAGAAGTGCAAGCCACCAAAGGGTTTAGCGTCATAGCGACAGCCAACGATCGCAGCAAAGGAGTAGACAACCTTTCTAGCGCCCTCAAGCGTCGTTTTAATACCGTTGCCCTGCCATTGCCCAAAAGAGTAGAAGAAGAAGTCGATATTGTGCAACGCAGCGTTGCACGTCTGGAACGCGCTTGGGAACTGCCAGCCGAACCACCAGCATTAGCAGAAGTCCGTCGCATAGTAACTATTTTCCGCGAACTGCGTAGCGGTGTAACTGCTGATGGGAAGACTAAAATTAAATCTCCCAGCAGTACACTTAGTACGGGTGAGGCTATCTCCGTCGTCAACAGTGGCTTGGCACTGGAGGCGGATTTCGGGGATGGATACCTGCGTGCTGGAGATGTAGCCTCTGGACTTATCGGCGCAGTTATAAAAGATCCTGTACAAGACCGTGTTGTATGGCGCGAGTATCTAGAGACAGTGGCCAAGGAACGAGAGGGGTGGAAAGATCTGTATCGCACCTGCCGAGAAGGCGGATAAGCGCTAAGACAAATTCATCCTTTATGGGCGATCGCCTTTAACAAATAATAATAAAAATGAACAACTTTAGTGTTGTTTACCCAAAATTGCGTTTAATTATTGACCCAACTTGATATGCCCTCAACAGAACCATCTCAAGACCATCCAACACCTTCCGATCTTCCAGAAAGTTGCCCGAACTCTAGTGAAGAGACACCAGATCCAACTGAAGGTCATTTATTTATTGTTCAAGACGATGCGGGACGGCGGCGGTTTGTTTTGGAGAGTGAAGTTTATTCAATTGGCAGAGAACGCACTTGTGATATCCGCCTATTTTCGCAGTTTGTCTCGCGCCACCACGCTACTTTGGTGCGGGTTGTACATGAAGATGGAACAGACTCCTATAGGATTGTGGATGGCAGTCTCGACGGTCAGCCTAGCGCTAACGGTTTGCTGATTAATGGTAACAAGTTTAAAACTTACGATTTGGAAAATGAAGAAGAGATTGTCTTTGGCCCCCAAGTTAGAGCTGTTTATTACAGAGTAGTTCGTCAGGGTTCTCAAGAGCTATCGGGCTAAAGCAGTAATATTCTTTTGTAAAGAGGGTCAACTTTTAGGTTGCTGCCGTTATAAACGCGAATGCCAATAGCGTTCGATCAAAATTAATTGTAGGTTGGTCGAACGATAGTAAAACTCAACAAAGTTGGGTTTCGTTCCTCAAGCCAACCTACTTATTAGCTGGTGTGAGATGTAGGTTTAAATAACCTTGATCTTAAGTAATGACAATGCTGGAGACCAAGGTTATATTGGCAAAATAGGAATGCTCATCGCTAGCATTCCTATCATTATTTCCAATAGCATTGCTTATAGGCTGGCTTGCGATCGCAGATTAGTAATAGACCTATCAAATACTCCTAACTTAAACAAACCAGCAGTTAATTATAGTGTAGCGGTAGAAGTTTACGGCGTTAAGGCTAGTAATACCATTTCACTAAATTCCTGATACAGATAAAGCTTCCAGAATAAAATCCCATCCCGTCACCGAAGCAATTACTGTTTGGCTAAGTTGGGCAAGAATTTCTTCCACAGCAAC